>DATFDC010000353.1:0-4733 GCA_035252415.1 Solirubrobacteraceae bacterium | reverse complement strand
GACGCCGAACGCGACGCTCTCAGCGCGACCGCCACGGCGAGCGGATCGACCTGCGGCGCACGTTGCGCGGGAGCCTGCGCACGGCCGGCGACCCGATCCGGCTCGCCCGTCGCCGCCGCAGGATCACGCACCGGCGGATCGTGCTGCTGTGCGACATCTCGGGCTCGATGGAGCCCTACGCGCGCGCATATCTCCAGTTCCTCACCTGCGCGGCGGGCGCCGGGCCAAACGCCGAAGCCTTCGTGTTCGCCACTCGGCTGACCCGACTCACGCGCGCGCTCGCGTCGCGCAACCCGGAAAGAGCCATCCAGCGCGCCGCCACCACCGCGCCCGACTGGTCGAGCGGCACCCGGATCGGCGACGCGCTCAAGGCGTTCAACGACCGCCACGGCCGGCGCGGGATGGCGCGCGGCGCCGTGATCGTGATCCTGTCCGACGGCTGGGAGCGCGGCGACCCGGCGCTGGTGGGGCGCGAGATGGAGCGGCTGCGCCGGCTCGCCTACCGCATCGTGTGGGTGAATCCGCGGGTCAGCGCACGGGACTTCGAGGCGCGCGCCGGCGGACTGGTCGCGGCGCTGCCGTTCTGCGATGCGCTGGTCAGCGGCCACAGCCTCGAGGCGTTGGATGAGGTGGCCGACGCGATCGGCGCGCCCCGCACCGAGGACCTGGATGCACCCCCGCCCGCCCCCGAACCCACGGCGGCCGAGGCCGCGAACGAGGAGCCGTGGCCGAGCGCCACCCCGGTGCCCGGCAGCTCGGTGGCCATGCCGAGCGGCTACGGCCCCAGCCGCGGCAAGACGACTCCCGGATGGTCGATCGGAAACCCGTGAGCTCGACGAAAACCTGCATCTACCCAGGCTGCGAGCGTCCCGCCGCACCGCCGCATCCGCTCGGCGGCCCCCAGCCCAGCTTCTGCGACCTCGAGGAGCACAACGCGTTGACCGCGCACCAGGAGCGCCAGCGCCGCGCGCGCGAGGCGTCCTCAGACGAAACCGAAACCGAGAGGAGACCTACCGATGGCCAATGAGGCTTACCGCGCCGTGTTCCTGCGCGTGCACCCGACCGGCAAGATGGTGCTGAGCCTGACCACCGAGCCCGATGGCGAGGAGGCGCGCTATGCCCAGCTCGTCGCTTCCGAGCTCGGGGTACCGGCTCTGGACGTGAAGGTGGTTCCGGCCGACGCCGACCGCTTCGGCACCGGGCACGGCTACAACACCGCGCCCTCGGTCCAGACGGCGACGGCGATCCAGAGCGCCACCGGCAAGATCCGCGCCAAGGCCCAGCTCCTCGCCGCGGCGGCGATGAACACAGAACCCGACTCGCTCACCTGGGAGGACGGGGCGTTCGTCTCGAGCACCGACCCCAGTCAGGCCAAGACGATCGCCGACGTGGCGCTCTACGCCCACGGCACCGGCCAGCTGCCGCCCGGCGTCGAGGGTGGACTCGACGCGCAGACCGTCTACAAAGACGGCTAACGGGTCTCGATCTCGATCCGCACCTCGTCCGCGACCTTCAGCGCGCCGAACAGCGCCGAGTACGGCTTGATCCCGTGCGCGCTCTGCGTCACCGTGGCGCTGCCGGTCATGCGCCCGCCTTCTGCGGTGGCGAGGTCGAACGCCACCGGCGCCTGCTTGCCGCCCAGCGACAGCTCGCCGCGGACGCTCAGGTCGCCACCGGCACCTTCGGTCACCTCGGTCGAGCGGAACTCGATCGGCCCGCCCTTCAGCACTTCCTTGTCGATCGTCTTCTTGATGTCGGCCTTGTCGCTTTCACTGAGGGACTTGATGCCCCCGGTTCCCTCGAGCACGCGCAGCGAGCGCGCGTCGGCGGTGAGGGTGAGGGCAGGCTGGGCTTCGCGGTCGAGCGTGGCCTGCCAGGACTCGACCTCGATCAGCAGGTCGTGACCGGCCTTGGCCGCTCCCCCGGTCCGGCCGGTTCTGATCCTGAGGTTCGCGTTGTCTGGCCCGTATTGCTGTGACATAGGATCAACCCTAACCCACTAGGAGATATGACCCATGGTTGAACTTGATCACCCCTTCTCGATGGACAAGCCGATCGACGAGAGCTGGCAGGCGATCCTCGACCTCGAGCGCGTGGTGCCGTGCGTCGAGGGCGGCAAAGTGATCGAGAAGACGGGCGACGACAGCGTCAAGGCCGAGATCAGGGTGAAGATGGGCGCGATGTCGCTGACCTACGCCGGGACCGTGAGCGTGATCGAGCAGGACCCCGAGGCTCACCGCGCCGTGATGCAGGTCAAGTCGCGCGAGACCCGCGGGCAGGGGCACGCGAACGCCGATGTCACGTTCTCGCTCTCCGACGGCGGCGGCACGATCCACACCAAGGCCCAGATCACCGGCAAGGCCGCCTCGATGGGCGAGGGTGTGATGGTCAGCGTGCTCGACGCGCTGATCAAGAACTTCACGGCGAATCTCGCCAAGCTCTGAAAACCCCGCGGCGATGGCCCGCATCCCGATGCGACACGTCGAGCCGGGCGAGGTCCCGCCCGACGGTGGCACCGCGGTCCAACTCGAGCCCGGCCGGCCGGTGTTCTCGGGCAACGGCCCCGATGACTACGTGTGCGTGGAGTGCGGCAACCTGCTCGCGGTGGCGATGCCGCCCGAGTACATGAACCGCAAGCTGCGCATCCGCTGCGCGCAGTGCAAGACCGTGAACGCGGCCGTCGAGGTGCCGGGCGTGGACTACCGCGCGGCGTTCAAGCGCCCGGGGTGACCGCGCCCGCCGCTTCGCGCTCGTAGTCCAGTTCGGTGGCGACGCCGAGCGCGTTCAGCGCGTCGTTGGCCTCTTCCAGGCTGCCGGCGTCGGCCACGGCCCGAGCCAGCCGTCCGGCGGCGCTGATCGTGATGTCGACGTCGAGGTAGAAGGTCATCGCCGCGATCGGGCTGAGCTCGAGGCTCCGCTTGCCGCCCCGGATCGTCGCGGTGCCCGCCGCGCCCCGGAAGGCCCGGACGGCTTGCGCGCTCGCCTCGGTGTTGACCAGCTCCATCGAAGCCTCCATCCGGTCGGCCACCTGCCCGGTCAGACCGCGGGCGCCGCACAGACCACCGCCCTCGGCGACCACCGACAGGCGCGCGAGCACCTCGTCGGGAGTCAGCTCGGCGTCGCATCCCACCCCGAAGATGCCGAGCAGCACCGGCTGGCCGCTGGTGCTGAGCAGACCGCCGGCGGCCAGCATGACCGCGTCGGCGAGCGGGCTGCGCAGGCCGGGCTCGTCGCCGTGGGCGATCACGTCGCCGCCCACGTCGACCAGCACCAGCAGGTCGCTCTTGAGCGTGGCGATCGTTTCGGTCAGCCCTTCGGCGACGCTGGCCGGGCCGGCGTTGATGTCGATCAGCACTGTCGCCTGCCCGAGGAACTCGGCCATGCGGGACTCGGCGAACACCACGTCGCGGTCCCGCAACCGGGTGTCCGGGCCGGCCAGCAGGATGCCCGGGGCGAGCTCCTCCGCGCCGGCGATCTCGCTCACCGCCCGCGGCCCCGGCACGGGATCGAACGGCCGCCGCTCCCAGGTCAGACCGCCCACCACCGGCTCGGCGCCGTCGTACACGCGGGCCGGCTCGGACGTGGCCAGCGCACCGACCACGTCGCCCCCGCCGCCCATGCCGATCACGAGCGGACGACGGGATCCGCGCAACAGCAGTTCGGCATCGCGCATCCTCCTAGTTGTAGCGGGCGGACGGGTTTGGTGGCCCACGCAGCGGGAAGTCCTAACCGCGAGAGTCGAGCTGCCGGAGGAGAAGGGGAGTCATGACCGCCGAGCGTGAACCGGGGGCCGATCAGGCTGCCCAGCCAGACAGTGCAGAAGTCGACGAGGAGCGCGCGCCGGAGGCGCCGACTCGGCTGCACAGGCGGTCGTGGGTTGGCGTGCTCAAGCGCACGTTCCGCGAGTTCAAGGAAGACAACCTCACCGACCTCGCCGCGGCGCTGACCTACTACGGGATCCTGGCGATCTTCCCCGCGATGATCGCGCTGATCTCGGTCGTCGGACTGGTCGGCCACTCGGCCACCCAGACGCTCATCGACAACCTCGACAAGCTCGCCCCCGGCACCGCGCGAGACGTGTTCACGAGCGCGATCAACGGCTTGGCCAAGAGCCGCGGCGCCGCCGGCCTGCTGTTCATCGTCGGCATCCTCGGCGCGCTGTGGTCGGCCTCGGGCTACGTGGCGGCGTTCATGCGCGCGTCGAACCGGATCTATGAGATCGAGGAGGGTCGTCCGTTCTGGATGACGATCCCGGTCCGCCTGGCCGTCACCGTCACGATGCTCGTGCTCCTGGCCATCAGCGCGTTCGCCGTGGTGATCACCGGCGGCCTGGCCGGAAAGGTCGGAGACCTGATCGGCGTCGGCGGCACCGCGGTGCAGGTGTGGGACATCGTCAAATGGCCGGTGCTCCTGCTGGTCGTCAGCTTCATGTTCTCGATCCTCTACTGGGCCTCGCCGAACGTGAAGCACCCCGGCTTTCGCTGGATCAGCCCGGGCGGCGTGCTCGCGGTGGCCACCTGGGTGATCGCCTCGGGCCTGTTCGCGCTCTACGTGTCGAACTTCAGCTCCTACAACAAGACCTACGGCACGCTGGCCGGAGTGATCATCTTCCTGGTCTGGCTGTGGATCTCGAACATCGCGATCCTGCTCGGGGCCGAGTTCAACGCCGAGCTCGAGCGCGGCCGCCTGATCGAGGCCGGGCATCCCGCCGACAAGGAGCCGTTCATGGAGCC
>DATFDC010000352.1:0-9638 GCA_035252415.1 Solirubrobacteraceae bacterium | reverse complement strand
GAGCGCAAGCCGCCGGCCGAGCCCGCGAAGGCCGCCCCGGTGGCCCAGACCGCCGAGGCGCCCGGAGCCAGCGTCCTGCCGCTGCGGCGTAAGCGGGCATAGCTTGAGCCGTATCGCGGTACTCAAGGGCGGTCGCTCGCTCGAGCGCCAGGTGTCGCTCAAGTCGGGCGCCCGGGTCGAGGACGCCCTCGAGCGCCTCGGCCATGAGGTCCTGCCGATCGACGTCGGCGCCGATCTGGTCCAGCAGCTGACCGCGGCCCGGCCCGACCTGGCCTTCGTCGCGCTGCACGGCCGCGATGGTGAGGACGGCACCGTGCAGGAGTTGCTCGAGGTGATGGGCATCCCGCACACCGGCTCGGGCGTCTCGGCCTGCATCCGGGCGGCCGACAAGGTGCTGGCCAAGCACGCCATGCGCGACCTGGCCATTCCGACCCCGGACTTCTACGCGTTCAGCGAGACCGCGTTCCGTGAGCTGGGTGCCGCGCACGCGCTGCCGGCGATCGAGGAGCGCCTCCAGTTCCCGATCGTGGTCAAGCCGGCCGGACAGGGCTCGGCCCTGGGGATCAAGTTCGCCCGGACCCCGGCGGACGTGCCTTCCGCCCTGGTCGCCGCGTTCTCGTATGACCGCAAGGTGCTGCTCGAGCGCTACGTGGCCGGCCGCGACCTCGCGGTGTCGATCATCGACGAGGATGGGACGCCTCGGGCGCTGCCGATCGTCGAGGCCGTGCCCGAGCAGGAGGACTTCTACGACTTCGAGGCGCGCTACGAGATCGGCCGCACGCGGTTCGTGTGCCCGGCCGCGCTGGATGAGCCGGTGGCCGCGCGGGCGGCCGCGATCGCACTCGAGGTGTACTCGCTGCTCGGTTGCTCGGGGTTCGCCCGGGTCGACCTGATGCTCGAGGCGGAGACCGACGAGCTCTACGTGCTCGAGGCCGATGCGATCCCCGGGCTCACCGAGACCAGCCTCCTGCCCCAGGCCGCCGATGCCGCCGGGATCGGGTTCGACGAGCTGATCGAGCGGATCGTGGCCGCGGCGGGGGCTGTGCGGGTCGCCTGAGCGGGCTATTCGCCGGCGAAGTCTTCCGGCGTGACGTGGTCGAGGAAGTCCTTGAACTTCTCGACGACTTCTTCGGTGTCCTCGACCTCGTGCTCGAACTCGATCGCGGACTCGGCGATCACCTCGTCGGCGGCGTAGATCGGGGCGCCGGCGCGGACGGCCAGCGCCAGCGCGTCGCTCGGGCGCGAATCGATCTCGAGCTCGCGGCCGTTCACGCGCAGGCTGATCGAGGCGTAGAAGGTGTTCTCGCGCAGTTCGGTGACCGCCACGCGCGTGCACTCCACGTCGAGCTCGCCGAGCACGTCCGAGAGGAGGTCGTGGGTCATCGGACGCGGCGTGGAGGCACCCTGGAGCTTCATGAGGATCGCGGCGGCCTCCGGGTGGCCGATCCAGATCGGCAGGAACTTGTTGTTCTCGACGGTCTTCAGCAACACGATTGGCTGCTTGCCGACCATGTCGAAGCTAACGCCGTAGATGACCATCTCCTGCACGTACAGCTCCTAGATCGTAGGGTCTGGCAAGTATAGGCCGCCTCGGGCCCGGTCCTGGCGGGTCCTCCGCTCACGAATTCAGTCGATCGCGCCCTCCTCCTGGAGCACCTTCCGGGCCACCGCGAAGGCGGCGTTGGAGGCCGGCACCCCGGCGTAGATCGCGGTGTGGATGAACACCTCGGTGATCTCTTCGACGGTCAGTCCGTTGCCCAACGCGGCCCGGACGTGCATGCCGATCTCGTTCTCGGCGCGCATCGAGATCAGGGCGGCCAGGGTGATCGCACTGCGCATCCGGCGGTCGACCCCCGGACGCGACCAGACGCCCCCCCAGGCGTATCGGGTGATGAACTCCTGCCAGGGCTGGCCGAAGCTGCCGGCGTTCGCGGCGGCGCGATCGACGTGCTCATCGCCGAGCACCTCGCGGCGGGTCTTCATCCCGGTATCGAAGTCATTCATCGCTCAGGAACCTCAGGATCATCGCGGTGGTCAGGTCGGGCCGCTCGACGGTGGCCAGGTGGGCGGCGGGCTTCACGATCTCGAACCGGGCGCCCGGGATCAGCTCGGCGATCCTCTGACCGTGAGGCGGCGGGGTCGAGGGATCGTCGGCTCCCGACAGGACGAGCGTCGGCGCGGTGATCGCCCCGATCTCGCCGGTCAGGTCCATCGCGGCGATCGCCTCGCAGCAGCTCGCGTAGCCGTCGCGCGGGGTGGCGCAGAGCGTCGCCCGCATGCGCTCGATGACCTCCGGATGCGCGGCGGTGAACGCCGGGGTGAACCAGCGCTCGAGCGCGGCGTCGGCGACGGCCTCGACGCCCTCGGCGCGCACGATCGCGGCCCGTTGGTGCCAGCTCTCGGGCGGACCGAGCAGGGCCGAGGTGCAGCACAGAACCAGCCGCTGCACCCGCTCGGGGTGGTGCGCGGCGACCCACATGCTGGTCATACCGCCGATCGAGAGCCCGCACAGCGATGCCCGCTCGATCTCCAGCCGATCGAGGAGGGCAACCAGATCGGACCCGAGGTCGGAGATCGAGTACGGACCCTCGGGGACCGAGGACGCGCCGTGGCCGCGGATGTCGTAGCGCAGCGTGCGAAACCGGTCGCCCAGGCGGTCCGACTGGGTCTGCCACATGGTCAGGTCGGTGCCCAGCGACCCGGTGAATGCGATCACCGGCGCGTCCTCGCGGCCGCCGAGCACGTAATTGAGCTCAGCCGCCACGATGTCCCGCCAGCGCTCGGTCGATCAGCTCGGCGCTCACCCCGAGGTAACCCGCCGGGTCGAGCGCGCGGTCGAGCCCGTCCTCGCCCAGGCCGTCGGCCACCTCGGGAAGCTCGAGCAGCACGTCGCGAAACTCCCGTCCGGACTCGACCGACCGCCGGGCCGCCTTCTCGACCAGCGCCTGGGCATCCGAGCGGCCCATCGACGTCGCCAGCGCGGCCGCCACGCTCTCGCTCATCACCAGCCCGCCGGTCAGATCCATGTCCGAGCGCATCTTCTCAGGGTCGACCTTAAGGCCGGCCAGCAGCTCGCGAGCGATCGCCGCGCTCGAACCGGTCAGTCGCAACAACTCGAGCAGCGTGTCCCACTCGGCCTGCCAGGCCCCGGCTCCGCGCTCGTGCTCCTGAACCATCGCGGCCAGCATCGTCGCGACCAGACCCGGCCCCCGCTGGGCGCAGGCGATCAGGGCAATCCCGCCGACCGGATTGCGCTTGTGGGGCATGGTCGAGGAGCCACCGCGGCCGTCACCGCCCCCCTCGGCCACCTCGGCGACCTCGCTCTGGGCCAGCAGCACCACGTCGCGGCCGATCTTGCCGAGCAGGCCGAGCGTTGCGCCGAGCGCGGTGGCGACGCGCACGGGCCGCACGCGGATCGTGTGCCAAGGGAGCGACGGAGCGTTCAGCTCGAGGCGCTCGGCGAGGCGTGCCGCCACCTCGAGGCCGCGCTCGCCCAGGTTGGCCAGCGTGCCGACCGCACCGCCGAACTGGACGGCCAGCTCGGTCTCGCGGACCGCGCGCAGATCGGCCAGAGCGCCGTCGAGCCCGGACAGCCAGTGCGCGGCCTTCAGACCGAAGGTGACCGGGAGGGCCTGCTGGAGCAGCGTGCGGCCGGGAACGATCGCGTCCCGATGGCGCTCGACCAGCGATGCGCAGGCATCGGCGGCGCCGGAAAGGTCGCCCAGCGTCGCGTCGAGGGCGCGGCGGGTCACCAGCATGATTGCCGTGTCGATCACGTCCTGGCTGGTGGCGCCCTTGTGCAGGTGCGCCGCAGCGGTGTCCGAGAGCTGTCCGCGCAGCGCCTTCAGAAGCGCCGGGATCGGCGTGCCCTGCTCACCGGTGCCGCGGCCCAGCTCGTCGAGGTCGAGCTCGAGGCGCCCGGACGCGACCGCGTCGGCCAGCTCGCGCGCCGCCTCGGCCGGAGCGAGCTCGAGGTCGGCGAGCGCCTGGACGAGCGCCACCTCGACCTCGACCATCGCGTCCACGAGCGCGCGGTCTGAGACTTGGGGCGCCGCGTCGCCGTGAGCGAACAGGCCCGCGAACAGGCCCATTGCGGCTAGCGAGTCCCGCCTAGGGGGCGCGGCCGCGGAGACGGGTTGGTCGCCTGGAGGGAGTGCGCGCACGAGCCGAGCGCCCCGCGCAGAACCTCCACGGTGTCGGGCGGCAGGTCGCCGAGCATGTCGGCCTCGATCCGGTCCACCGAGCGATCGCACCGCGCGAGCATGTCCAGCCCCTTGGGCGTGACCGTGGCGCGCAGGACCCGGCGGTGCCTTGGGTCGGGCCTGCGGCGGATCAGCTTGCGACGCTCGAGCGCCGAGATCACCAGATTCATCGCCTGCGGCGTGACCAGCGCCCAACGCGCGAGCTGGGCGCACGACAGTCCGTCGCGCTCGCGCAACAGGCTGAGCGTGACGTACTCGGGAGTCGAGACGCCGAGCAGCCGCAGCTCCTCGTCCAGCCGCGCGCGCAGCCGCCGCTCGACGCGGTAGACGAGGTATCCGACGCGGGGAACGGTGTTCTCCTCGGCCTTGCCGAGCTGCTGAACGGTGGCCGCGGGGGTCATGGCTCGCAACATTAGTGACTGCTGCGGTCATGGGATGGCTGCTAGGGCAATTCGATTGACAAGCGGCTTGCTACCGGCATAGGGTTCTCGCCACACGTTGCCGGCAGATCAAAGAGGGAGGATCTTGTGATCGGACGTAAGGCGGTCATCGCGCTGGTGTCCGCGGGCATGCTCGCGGCGCTCGTCATCGCTTCGGGCGCGCAAGCCCAGGCCACGAGCTCCACCAGTTACTCGGGAAACACTTCCGACGGAGGACAGTGGATCGCCGACGTGCCGGCGAACTGGAATGGCACGCTGCTGCTGTACAGCCACGGCTTCGGTCCCCCGATTGCCGCCGACTCCCCCGACTCGAACACCAAGCAGGCGCTGCTCGATCGCGGTTACGCGATGGCCGGCTCCTCGTATGACCCGAACGGATCGTGGTGGGCGCTCGACAGTGCCCTGAGCGACCAGTTCCAGACGCTGTCCGCGGTTGAAGGGCTGCTCCCGCACCGCCCCGCCCACGTGTTCGCCGTGGGGACCTCGATGGGCGGCTTGATCAGCTCGCTCGAGGATGAGCACTCGAACGGCCGCCTGCAGGCGGCGCTCACGACGTGCGGGATCGTCGCCGGCGCGGTCCAGCTCAACAACTACCAGTTGGACGGCGAGTACGCGGTCAACCAACTGCTCGCGCCGGACCAGAACATCAAGCTGGTCGGCTACTCGAACCCCGGCGACGGCCTGGCCGCCGGCTACGCGCTGGACGCCATCGCGCAGCAGGCCCAGACCACCCCGCAGGGTCGCGCGCGCCTCGCGCTGGCGTTGTCGCTGATGAACGTCGCCACCTGGCCGGCCGGTCAGCCGATGCCGGCCCCGCACGACTACGCCGCCCAGGAGCAGGGCCAGTACGACATTCAGTTCGCGCCGACCGGAGCACCGCCGCTGAACACCACGACGGACTTCTTCGAGTTCGGGCGGTTCTACATCGAGCAGGCCGACGGCGGCAACGCGGCGTGGGACAAGGACGTGAACTTCGGGCTGCTGCTGGCGCGCTCGCCCTACGCGCCCGAGGTGATCAGCCTGTACCGGCAGGCCGGTCTGAACCTCCGGGCCGACCTCGACAACCTGACCCGCCACGCGAACATCACCGCCAACCCGGCCGCCGTGCGCTCGCTGACCCAGACCTCGGTGCCGACCGGCCGCCTCCAGGTGCCGGAGCTCGACATGCACACGATCTCCGACCAGCTCGTGCCCGTGCAGCAGGAGAACTACTACCGCCACACGGTTGCCTTCGCCGGGCGCAGCGACCTGCTCCGCCAGGCGTTCGTGCAGCGCCAGCTGCACTGCAACTTCACACCGTCCGAGCTGGTGGCCGGCGTGCAGGCGATCCAGCAGCGCGTGAAGACCGGACACTGGGGCAACCTGGCCGACCCGGCCGTGCTCAACGCGGCGGCGAACGCCACGGGTCTCGGCCCGTCGGCGTTCATCCCCTACGAGCCCGGACGGCTGTCCGGGGACAACGGTCCCTTCGACCCGTTCACCGGCGGTTCGTTCCCGTTCCCGTTCGGCCGCTGGTAGCCACATGACGTGAATCTGCGGCTCCCGGGCGACAATGTCCGGGATGCCGCAGAGTTCGATCCACGCGCGGCGCGCCGTTTGGGCGTGGGCCGGCCTGGGCCTGGCCGGCTCGCTCGCGGTCGCGCTGGCCGGTCCGCAGCTGGCCGGCGGGCCGGTCAGATGGTGGTATCACCCGGCGATCGGCGGCGGCGTGGCGATCTTCTACGCCGGGATCGTGGCATTGGCCGTCGCCTGGCTCGGGCTGGGTCGCCGTGCGCTCGCGCCGCGCAGGGTCTGGGTCATCGGCGCGCTGTGGGTTCTGCCCTTGTTGCTCACCGCGCCGCTGTTCAGCCAGGACGCCTATAGCTACCTGGCCCAGGGAACGCTCGTGCATCTCGGGCTGGATCCCTACCGGGACGTCCCGGCCCTGCTGTTCGGGCACGACCAGGCGCATGTGGTGAACGCGGTCGACCCGTTCTGGCGCCACACCGTCGCGCCGTACGGGCCGCTGTTTCTGTGGATCGTCAGCGCCTTCACCGGGTCGAGCCTGGTCGTCGGCGTGCTGCTGATCCGCGCGCTCGAGCTGGTTGGGTTCGTCCTGCTCGCGGTGTTCGTGCCGCGCCTCGCTCGTGCGCTGGGGGCCGACCCCGGTCGCGCGACGTGGCTGGTGCTGCTCAGTCCGCTCGTCCTGCTCGGGCTCGTCGCGGCCGCGCACAACGATCTGCTGATGATCGGCTTGCTCGTGGCCGGCGTGACGCTGGCGGTCGAACGGCGAGTGCTGCCCGCGATTGCCCTGTGTGCCCTGGCCGCCACGATCAAGCTGCCGGCGGCGGCGGCGATTCCGTTCATCCTGATCGCCGAGGCCGACCGCAGAACCTGGATCCGCGGCGTGCTCGTCGCGGCCGGCGTGGTGGTTGCGGTGAGTCTGATCAGCGGGCTCGGGTTCGGCTGGCTCTCGAGCGGCGTGTTCTCGACGCCTCAGAAGGTCCGGCTCGCGATCACGCCGGCCACCGCGCTGGGCTGGACGGTGGCGCAGATCGTTCCGGTCGGGGCGAGGGGGCTCGAGTCGGCGCTCGGGGTGATCGCGTTCGCGGTCAGCGTGGTGTTCGGCGTCGTGTTGCTGTGGCGGACCAGGCGATCGAACATGGTCCGGTATCTCGGGTTCGCGCTGGTCGCCGTGGCGATCTGCGGGCCGGCGGCCTGGCCGTGGTACCTGACCTGGGGACTCGTGCTGCTGGCGACGTGCCCCGGCGTCCAGGCCTCGCGCGCGCTGGTTGCGACGATGGTGGTGGCTGCCTTCGTGGTCAAGGCCGACGGCGTCCTGGCCTTCCCGCTGCATACCGCGCCGGTGTTCGTGGCGCTGTACGTCGCGATCGCGGCCGTGGCCCTGCGCCGGCCGCGGGCGGTCACGGCGCCCCGGTTGCGTCCGATTGCCGAGGCCTGATGGCCACGCTGGTTCGCGAGCCCGTTGCCACTGCCCGGCCTGTTCCGCGCGACCGCCGCATCGCCGACGTAGTCGTCGTGGCCGGTCCGGCCCTCGTGGCGATCGGCCTGTGCCTTTACCAGCTCACCACCCGGAGCCTGTGGCTGGACGAGGCCGCCACCGTCGCCATCGCCGGGCAGCACGGGTCGGCGCTGTGGAGCGCGATCTCGCACGACGGCGGCAACATGCTCGGCTACTACGCACTGCTCCACGTGCTGGTCGGCTGGTTCGGGCACGGCGCGTTCGTGATCCGCCTGCCCTCGGTCCTGGCCGCCGGCGGCGCCGCGGCGGCGGTCAGCCTGCTCGCGCTGCGGTTGTTCGACCGGCGCGTCGCGGCGGCGGCCGGACTGCTCACCGCGGTCAGCCTGCCGCTGGTCTTCTGGGGTCAGAACGCGCGCGGGTATGCGGCGATGGTCGCGCTGGTGGCCGGTTCGTTCGCGGCATTCGCCGCGCTCGTCCAGACCGGATCCCGTCGGGCGTGGGTGGCATATGTGGTGCTGACCGTGCTCGCCGTGTACGCGAGCTTCGTGGCCGTGCTCGCGTTGCCGGCGCAATTCGCGGTGCTCGCATGGCGCCGGGAGGCATGGCGGCGGTTCGCGTCGGCACTCGCCGCCTGCGCGGTGTGCTGGGTGCCGCTCGCCGTGATGGCGGCCAGCCGGGGGTCCGGCCAGCTGTTCTGGATCCCGCGCCCGAGCCTGAAGCTCGAGAAGCAGGTGATCCTGGCGCTGACCTCGGCAGGGTTCGAGCCGAACTTCCGGCCGACCTGGGCGGCGGGCGCGCTGGCGATCCTCACCGTGCTGTTGCTGGCCGCCGCCTTCGTGCGAAGGCCGGTGCCCTGGGGTGCGTGGCTCGGGCTGGCCTGGCTGCTCATGCCGCTCGGGCTGATGTGGCTGTGGTCGCTGATCGGAACGCCGCTGTTCACGCCGCGCAACGCGCTGGCCTCGCTGCCCGCGGTGGCGCTGCTGGTCGGCTGGCTGGTGGCGCGCACGCGGCTCGGCTGGGTCGCGGTCGCGGTGGTGCTCGCGCTCCGGGTCGCGGTGCTCGCGCCGAGCTACGGCACCTCGCCCGAGAACTGGCGGGCCGCCACCGCGTTCGTGACCGCGTCCGAGCGCCCCGGCGACTGCGTCGCGTTCTATCCGCTCGACGCGCGGATGCCGTTCGCCTACTACGCGGGTCAGCCGGTCCGGCCTTATGTCGAGCGCTATGAGGCGCCGCGGGTGCCGGCGGGGTGCCGGCGGGTGTGGCTGGTGGCCAGCCACCAGGGCCTGCCCAGCGGCACCGCCACGGCGCGCGCGCACTTCGCCACGTACGCCGCGCTACAACGCGCGCTGCGGCGCAGGTACGGCCGGGGCGAGACGCGGGCGTTCGGCTACGCGAGCGTCATCTGGGTCGAGCGATTCGGTCCGGACGGGCCCTAGCCGGCCCCACGGACGCCGAGCTAGCGGAATCCGGCCAACTGCCTTCGAGTCACCACCCCGGAACAGGCCGGATTCCGAGGCGAGGCCCCCAAAAACACTACGGCCGAAGCGTCGTGCCGACGAACGTCAGCGCGCTCAGACCGACCAGCGCGACTCCGTTCACGCACAACAGGACCGTGAACGCGCGGCCGCGCACGTAGCGGGCGAGCACCATGATCGCCGGGAACGCCGTGATCAGCAGGCGCGGCATCGGCGGGACGTACTCGGAGGTCATCCCGAGCCAGGCGATCCCCAGCGTGTAGAGGATCGCCTCGAGCGACATCTCGCGCCAGTTGCGCGCGACCAGGACGAGCAGGACGATCAGCACGACCGCGCCGCCCAGCCCGACGACCAGGTTGAGGTCGATCGTCGGATGGTTGAAGTGGCGCAGCGAGATCTGGTCGGCCAGGTTTTCGGCCAGGTGGACCAGGGCCAAGCCGTCGGTGCGCTCGCTCCAACCGTCGCGCTGCGCGATCAGGCTGGCGAACGGACTCCCGGTCCAGGCCCACAGGTAGATCGCGAAGGCGGCCGCCCCGACCGGGGCAAGCGCGGGCGCCAA
>DATFDC010000351.1:0-4756 GCA_035252415.1 Solirubrobacteraceae bacterium | reverse complement strand
GGCGTTGCCGGCGTGCACTCGCCGGGTCCCTGGGTCGGACCGGTGTAGCTGGGCTGGGTCGAGATGGCCGGGGGAGTCGTGCTGGTCGTGCCGGTCGGCGCTCCGGCGCTGGCGCCCGAGGGAGTCGCCCCGCCTCCGGCGCTGGCACTCGCACTGCTTGCTCCGGCCAGCGCCAACGCGGCCAAGGTCGGAATAATCAGGTGGGCTACCCGCAAGTCGTCTCTTTCGTGGGCCTGCGGGGTTAGCTGACGGGCTGGCGCTAAAAGAGCCTGCGCCTTCCGCGGATTCACCGCGGAACTCGCCCCAAGGAACTGGGTCCCCCGCTCCGCGGATGTTGAGGCCCGCGGATTCGGCGTGGCGGCAATATATACAAGCTGGGTGCGGAGTAGCTTCTCCGCCGGCCTCGCGCTTCCTGCTTGGTCCGCAAGGTGCGTCGATTCGTGCCGCCCGGCGCTACTGTCAGGGCGCGATGCACCGCATGGCTCCGCTCGCGCTGCTCGCCGCCTGCCTCGCGCTCGCCGGGTGCGGCGGCCGCGCCACCACCCTGATCAAGGTCAAGACCGAAAGCGCTGCCCAGACCCCGGTCTCGGCCAACCAGGGAATCGGCTTCCCCGTGCTCGCGACCAAGAACACCACCCGGGTATCGGGTGCGGACCCGGCCGCCGACGCCGCCGGGGTGGCCCTCGCCGTGTTCCCCTCGACCGTCGCCGGAACGCATCCGAGCGCCGTGACGATCGCCCCGAGCGACAACTGGGAGGCCGCGATCGCCTCCTCGGTGCTGATGGCCGCCCCGATCCGCGCGCCGATCCTGTTCTCGGACTCGGGCGCGCTGCCGGCCGCGAGCGCGAACGCGCTGAACCTGCTCAAGCCCACCGGCGCCGGTCAGATCGCCGGCGCCCAGGTCATCCGGGTCGGCAACGTGGCCACGGTCAAGGGCCTGCGAGCGGCGAACATCCCGGGCAGCGACCCGTACGCGCTGGCCGCGGCGATCGACCGGTTCGCCAGCGCCGCCGCCGGCAAGCCCAGCCCCGACGTGGTGATCGCCTCGACCTCCGACCCGGCGTATGCGATGCCGGCGGCCGGCTGGGCGGCCGAGAGCGGCGACCCGGTCCTGTTCGTTTCCTCCTCGGGCGTCCCGCCCGCCACGGCCCAGGCGCTCACCGCCCACCAGAAGCCCCACATCTACGTCCTCGGTCCGCCCAGCCTGATCCCCGACAGCGTGCTCACCCAGCTCGGCAAGTACGGCACGGTGAAGCGGGTAGGCGCCGATGACCCGGCGGCGAACTCGGTCGCGTTCGCCGTCTACCGCGATCCGCCGTGCACGGCCAACCAGCCCTGCGCCCATGTCCCGGGGAGCTTCGGATGGGCTATGCGCAGCCCCGGCCACGGCTACACGCTCCTCAACGGCAACCGGCCGCTCGACGCCGCCGCGTCGGCCCCCCTGTCGGCCAGCGGCTCCTACGGCCCGCAGCTCGTGCTCAACACGGCGAACCAGCTGCCGACCCCGGTGCTGAACTTCTTCCTGGACTACGCCACCCCCGGCTACACACAGGAGGGTCCCACCGCCGCGGTCTACAACCACGGGTGGGTGATCGGGGACCCCAGCACGGTCTCAGTCTCGGTTCAGGCCGAGATGGATAGCCTTCTGGAGGTGGTGCCGCAGAAATGAGCCAGGCAGAGAACCCAGATCGCCTCAAGCCCGACCACAAGGTGACCATCGAGGACGTCCGTCAGCTGATGGGCGCATCCACCCCCCACTTCGCGCTCCAACTGCGCAACCGCATCAGCGCCCTGATCCGGGAGCTGCCGGCCGATCACCCGGCCCGGGTCGAGGGTGAGCGGGAGATCGCCCGGCTGAACCGGATCGCGTTCGTGGGCGAGGTGCGCGGCCACCCGGCCGAGTCCGGCCTCGCTCCGCTGCGCAGCGTCACCGCGGACGCGAAAGTCTGACCCACCACCATGAGATGAGCTCGGAGCGGTCCGTCTCGGTCATCGGCCTCGGTCGCGTGGGCCTCCCGCTCGCCCTGTCGTTCGCCGACCGGGGGATCGAGGTGCTGGGGATCGACCACGACCCCGCCGTGCTCGCGGCGGTGCGCGCCGGGCGGATGCCCTTCGAGGAGACGGGCACCCAGGAGCTGCTCGAGCGCGTCCTGGCCTCGGGGCGCCTGGAGCTGGCCGAGCGGGCCGTCGACGCTGCTCGGGCGCAGGACATCGTGATCACGATCGGGACCCCCTCGTTCTCCCACATCGAGTCCGACCTGCGCCAGGTGCGGGCCGCCGTGGACGACCTGCTCCCGATGCTCGCACCGGGGCACGCGCTGATCCTGCGCTCGACGATCGCGCCCGGCACCACCGAGTTCGTGGCCGGCTACCTCGAGAAGCAGCGCGGGCTGCGGGTGGGCGAGGACCTGTTCGTGGCCCACGCTCCCGAGCGGATCGCGGCCGGACGGTTCCTGGAGGAGATCTCGACCCTTCCCTGCATCATTGGCGGCGTCGACGAAGCCTCGACCGAGCGCGCCGCCGCCACCTTCTCGGTGTTCGGCGCCCCGATCGTCAAGACCACCCCGGTCCAGGCCGAGCTGGCCAAGATCTGGACCAACATCCTGCGCTACGCCACGTTCGCGCTGCCCAACCTGCTGATGATGGACTGCGACCGCTACGGGGCCAACGTGTTCGAGGTCATCGACCTGATCAACCGCGACTACCCGAGGGGCGGGATTGCCAGGCCCGGGATGACCGCCGGAAGCTGCCTGCGCAAGGACTTCGCGTTTTCGGAGGAGCGCTCGAACTCCCCCGGCATGCTGCTCGCGGTCTCGCGGGTGAACGAGTCGGTGCCGCTGTTCCTGGTCGACGGGATCAAGCGGCGGATCGGCAATCTCGCATCACGGAAGATCGCCGTCCTCGGACTGACCTTCAAGCGCGACACCGACGACGAGCGCGACTCGCTGTCGCCCAAGCTGATCCGCTTGCTCGAACGCGAACTGGCCGACGTGGCCGTGTGCGACCCCCACGCCCATTCGCCCACCCAGCCGCTCGAGCAGGCCGTGCAGGACGCCGACGCGGTGATCGTGGCCACCAACCACTCCGAGTTCGAGGGTCCCGGCGTGCGCTCGGAGATCGTCTCGCGGGCCGCCGCCGATTGCCTGCTGGTCGACCCCTGGAACGCGCTCGGCACCGGGCAGGTGTTCCTGTTCGCGTCGGAGTCGCACGCGCTGGTCGGCGAGGCCGCCGCCGGCGGCACCCCCCACCAGGCATGACCCGCGTACTGGTCACAGGCGGGGCCGGCACGATCGGCTCGGCCGTCGTCCGGCGGCTGCTCTCGGACAGCCGCTGGGAGGTCCGCGTCGCCGATCACCGCGAGCCGCCGCAGTGGATGCGCGAGGGGTGCGAGATCCGCACGAGCGACCTGCGCGAGCCGCTGGCCGCCGGCGCGGCCGTGCACGGCTGCTCGCACGTGATCCACCTGGCCGCGATCGTGGGCGGCATCGCGAACTTCCACAAGCTCCCGTTCACGCTGTTCGAGGTCAACAACGCGCTGACCGGCGCGCTGACGCGAGCGGCGGTCGCCCACGACGTCGAGCGGTTCGTCTACGTCTCCTCCTCGATGGTGTTCGAACGCGCCACCGAGTTCCCGACCACCGAGGCGCACGTCGAGCACTGCCCCGCCCCGCGCTCGGCCTACGGGTTCTCCAAGCTGGCCGGCGAGGTATACACGCGGGCGGCCCACGACGAGCATGGGCTCCGCTACACGATCTGTCGCCCGTTCAACGCCTACGGCCCCGGCGAGCTGCCCGAGCCCAACGAGCCCGGGATCGCCCACGCGGTCCCGGATCTGATCCACAAGGCCCTCACCGGCCGCCGCCCGCTCGAGATCTTCGGCTCCGGCGAGCAGACCCGGACGATCACCCACGTCGACGACATCGCGGACGGCATCGTCACCGCGATGGCCGCCCCGGCCGGCGAGAACGAGGACTTCAACGTGTCCGCGTCGCAGGAGCTGACCGTGGCCGAGCTGGCCCGGATCATCTGGGAGGCGTGCGGCAACTCGCCGGACGAGTTCGAGCTGCGACATCTCCCGACCTTCGAGGTCGACGTGCAGAGGCGCTGGCCGTCGGTCGAGAAGGCACGGCGGCTGCTCGGCTGGGAAGCCAGGGTCGACCTGCACGACGGGATCGCCCAGACCGTCGAGTGGCTGCGCGAGATCGAGCGCGAGGACGCGGTCAGGCCGAGCTCGTAAAGCTGAACGTGCAGCCGCGGGCTTCGAGCTCGGCGAACATCGCCGCCGGCTCGATGCAGCGCTCGGGCGGATGCACGCCGGTGGCGGTCAGCGCGCCGCGCGCGAACAGGCGCACGCAGGCGGCCGCCGGCGTGGCGGTCGAGATGACCGAGCCGCCCAGCCCGAAGTGGGGCCGGGTGATCGCCCGGGCGGTGACCGCCTCGCCGTTGCCGGTCTCGGCCTTCACCAGGTGCACCGACACGGTCTCCTTGGAAGGCGAGGCCGCCTCGCGGGCGGCTTGCGCGACCTCCTCGGGCGGCGCCTCGGCCAGCTCCTTGAGCCGCTCGAGCAGTGCCGGCGTGAGCGACAGCCGGAAGCTCGCCCTGCGGCAACCGAAGCTCTCGCCGAACGTGGCGAGCTCGGAGTGCAGCGTGTAGATCGTCTCGCCGGCGCCGATCGGGTCGCCGTAGTCGACGACCCCGCCGGCGGCCAGCGGCTCGATCTCGACTGCGTTCCCCTCGCGCAGCACCACGGGCTCGA
>DATFDC010000350.1:0-11181 GCA_035252415.1 Solirubrobacteraceae bacterium | reverse complement strand
AGCTGTATGCCGAGGTGTTCGAGTTGCTCGAGCCGGGCGGGGTGTTCGCGAACTTCGAGCACGTCGCCTCACCAACGAAGCGCCTGCATATCGCGTTCTACGCGGCAATCGGCGAGCCGCTGGAGTACGAGGATCCGTCGGACCGACTGCTCGACGTAGAAACCCAGCTCGGCTATCTCCGGGACGCCGGGTTCGTCGACGTGGATTGCTACTGGAAATGGCTGGAGATGGCGTTGCTCATCGGCGTGAGGTCGCCAGCCCCCTAGCGGTGGCCACAAGAAGCCCGCGCCGGAAACCGTTGTCTGAGCAAAGCAGCCGTAGGACCGGTTGCGGGGCCGCCGGTCGGGGCGATTACGAGACAGGAAGGCAAACCCACGCAAATCGCGTGGAGGAACGCTACGGCGTGAACTCTGGCCGACCTCGCCCCGACAGCGGACTCGCGGGCCGCCGCGGACGGGCGCCGATGGCGGGAGCACTCAGCCGCGCGAGGACCGCGCCGCGCGGAACGAATACCATCGCGACCCCTTCTATCAAGGAGCGCTCAGCGTGGACCTGTGCCTGATGATCGAAGGTCAGGAGGGCGTCACGTGGTCACAGTGGCGTGCCCTGGCCGAGGCCTGCGAGCGACACGGAATCCGTTCCCTGTTTCGCTCGGACCATTACCAGAACCTCGACGGCCGGCACCCGGAGCGAGGCTCGCTCGATGCCTGGGGCACGGTGATCGCGCTCTCGGCGCTGACCACCAACCTCCGGCTCGGCACGCTCGTCAGCCCGACGAGCTTCCGCCACCCCTCGATCCTGGCCAAGCTCGTCGTCACCGCGGATCACGTCTCCGGCGGCCGCATCGACCTGGGGATCGGAGCCGGGTGGCACGAGCGCGAGCACGAGGCCCACGGGTTCCCCTTCCTGGCGACCGGTACCCGGGTCGACGTGCTCGAGGAGCAACTCGAGATATTGATGGGGACCTGGGGCGAGGACGAGTTCTCGTTCACGGGCAAGCACTACACGCTGTCGGGGCTGAATGCCCAGCCGAAGCCCGTACAGCGACCGCATCCGCCGCTCGTTATGGGCGGCAACGCCGGCCCGCGCAGCGCGGCCCTGGCCGCCCGGTTCGCCGACGAGTACAACACCGCGTTCGCCTCGCTGGAGCAGATCCGGCAGCGCAAGGCCAACATCGACGAGGCGTGCCAGCGCGCCGGCCGTGAGCCGATCCCGTTCTCGGTCATGCTCGGAGTCGCGCTCGGCGCCGATGCCGGCGAGGTCGAGCGGCGCGCCCGGCGCGTGGCCGATGCGACCGGCTGGGACGCAAGCACCTTCGCGAGCGACCCGCCGCCGGGCTGGATCGTCGGCACGCTCGAGCAGGCCGCCGAGCAGCTCGCGCCGATCCGCGAGGCCGGCATCAGCCGGGTGATGTGCAACCAGTTCGTCGACCCCGAGGTCGATCAGGTCGCGCGTCTGGGCGAGCTCGCGTCCCTTGTCGCTTAAAGAGAGACGCGCCCCGGGCTCAGCGGAAACAGACTTGCTGGCCGGCGGGACGCGCTCTGAGGGAGGAGAGGGTGTGCTCAGATGATGGCGGCAGTGCTTTGATATGTCAAAGACGAAGTTTTGAAGCTATCTATAGGCTTCGCTTATGGAAGTTCGGCAGCTCCGCTACCTCGTAGCCCTGGCCGAGGAGCAGCACTTCACCCGCGCCGCCGCCCGGGAGCACATCGCGCAGCCCGCGCTCTCGCAACAGATCCGCCGCCTCGAGCAGGAGGTCGGCCTCGCCCTGGTTGAGCGGACGACCCGGCGGGTGACCGTCACCGAGGCCGGCCAGACCCTGGTGGCTCGCGCGCGGCGGATCCTCTCCGAGCTCGACGCGGCGAACGCGGAGATGCAAGCGCTGGTCGGGGTGCGCACCGGTCACGTGATGGTCGGAACCATGCACACGATGGGCCCGGTGGACGTGTCGCACGCGCTGGCCGTGTTCCACGAGCGCCATCCGGGCGTGGAGCTCACCGTCCGCGAGCAATCGAGCGAGGAGCTGGCCGAGATGCTCCGCGACGACGTGCTCGACCTGGCGTTTCTGTCGGTGACCGAGCGGATGGAGAGCCACGGGCTGGGCTTGCACCAGCTCGTGTCCGAGGAGCTCGTGGTGGTCCTGCCGGTCACTCACCGGCTGGCCGGGCAGGGCACGCTGCGCATGGCGGAGCTCGGGGGTGAGCACTTCATCAGCTACCGCGAGGGGGCGCGGCTGCGCGAGCTCCTGACCTTCGCGGCGCGCCATGCCGGCTTCGAGCCCCAGATCAAGCTCGAGTCCAACGAGAGCGAACGGATCAAGCGTCTGGTGGCCCGCGACATGGGGGTGGCGATCCTCCCGCGCTCGGACGCCGAGCGCCCCGGAACCGAGGTGGCGGTGGCCATCCTCACCGAGCCTTCGCTGCGGCGCGACATCACTCTGGCCTGCCGGGAGGGTCGCCGACTCGCCCCTGCCGCGTCAGAGTTCCTCGAGCTCTCCAAGGAGCTGTTCACGAGCGAGGACGGCCAGGGCTAAACGACGCGCGGCCGATGCTGCGCCCAGGGTCGGGCGGCTTCGATCTGTCCGGCGAGCGAATACAGCAGGTCCTCGGCTCCAGGCCGCCCGGCCAGCTGCACGCTCAACGGCAGCCCGTCGGACCCGAACCCGGCGGGCAGCGCGATCGACGGCTGGCCGGTCAGGTTGAAAAGGGGGTTGAACGGCATGAACCGTGCCGAGCGATCCATGGCGAGGGGGGCCGCCTTTCCGTAGCCGCCCTCGGCCCGGATCGCGGTGCTGGCGAGCACCGGCATCAGCAGCACGTCGACCTCCTGCCAGAGCTCGAGTACGCGCGCGGTCCGGGTTGCCCGCGCGGCCAGCAGCCGCTCGCGGCGGCGGTCGGGGACCAGCCGCCTGCCCGCGGCGCTCAGCTGGCGGGTCGAGGCCTCGAGCTTGGAATGGTCCGGGACGTGGCGCGACTCTTCGTAGATCCCACGCATCCACATCTGGGTGAACTCGATGCCGGCCAGGCCGTAGGCCGGATCGCGCTCGACCACCTCGTGGCCGAGCTCGATGAGTAGCGCCGCCATCCGCTCCCAGGCGCCGCGCTGATCGGCCGACAGCCGGGCCAGGAAGCCCGGCGGCAGCTTCCGAGAGGTGGCGATGCGCAGGCGCCCCGGCGGGGTGGCAGCGGCCTGGACGTAGCTTCCGGTGAACTCCGGCGCCTCGTAGATGTCTCCCGGCGTCGAGCCGTGAAGGACGTCGAGGAGCAGGGCGCTGTCGGCGACCGTCCGGGCCAGACCGCCGTACACGCTCAGCCCGAGCCAGCCCTCGCGCGCCGGCGAGGAGGAGACCCGCCCTCGGGTCGGCTTCATCCCGACCAGCCCGCAGCAGGCGGCGGGGATCCGGAGCGAGCCGCCGCCGTCCGACCCGGTGGCGCACGGGACCATTCCGGATGCCACGGCCGCGGCCGAGCCGCCCGAGGACCCGCCGGGCGTTCTCTCGGGGTTCCACGGGTTGCGGGTCACGCCGTTGGCCGCGGTGGCCGTCCACGGGAAGATCATCAGCTCGGGAACGTTGGTGATCCCGATCGGGATCGCGCCGGCGGCACGCAGGCGGCGCACGACCTCCCCGTCGGCTGGTTCCGCGGGTCCGTAGGAGCGCGAGCCGCGGGTCACGGCCTGGCCACGGACCGGCATGTCGTCCTTGATCGCGATCGGGACCCCGGCCAGGGGCCCGTCGGAGCGCTCCGCGCCGACCGCATCGGCTTCGGCCACGGCCTCCTCGGCCATCAGGACACGGAACGCATTCAGCTTCGGATCGATCGCCTCGATCCGGCTCAGGCACAGCTCGACCAGCTCGCGGGGCTTGACCTCGCGCTCGCGCACGAGCTTGGCCAGCGCGGCCGGTCCGGCGAAGGCGAGATCCTGATCGGCGGTGGCGGTCATGCCTGGAGCGCGGTGACCAGTTCGCGGATCGCGCCGGGGTAGCGGTACGTGATCCCGCCGTGCTTGCCCTCGAACAGTTCGAGCGTGTGGGCGGCGCCGATCTTCGAGAGTTCCTGCGCGAACGCCTGGGCGCCGAGGTCGAGGAAGTACTCGTCGCCCTTGCCGGCGTCCAGGTAGATCCGGTGCATGCTGCGCAGGGCGTCGGCATGGTGGTGGGCCATGCGCACCGGGTCGTGTTCGAGCCACAGCGCCCACACGTCGTCGATCAGCCGCCCGGTCGACGGATCGAACGGCAGCAGCGCGGCGCCCGGCGCGGATAGGTCCGGCGAATAGGCACAGGCGTAGCCGTACATCTCGAACGGCGGACCATGACGCTCGTACTCGAAGTGCTCGACCGTGGGCAGGCGCTCGAAGAACACCTCGTAGGAGCCCTCGTAGTGATCGCGCAGGATGCGCGCCGTGTCACGGAAGTTGGGCAGGTAGCAACACTCGAACAGGGCGTCACCGGCGTGCGAGGCGAGCGCGCCGAACACGTCGGGGCGGAGCATCGGGACGACCATCGCGCCGTAGCCGCCCGAGGACTTGCCGGTCAGCCCCCGGTGGTCGCGGCTGGCGATCGTCGGATAGCGCTCGTCGACGAACGCCACCACCTCGTCGCACAGGTAGTCGAGGTAGCGGCCGATCGAGGCCGAGTTGATGAACTGCGACCCGCCGCGCGAGGTCCACGCGTCGACGAACACGACGATCGCGTCGGGACAGGCCCGGGCGGCGAACATCGCGTCCAAGCGCTCGATCATGGTTGGCTCGAGCGGCGGGCGCGATAGCCACATGTCGAGCTGCCCGGTGTACCCCTGGATGACGTAGACGCTCGGCAAAGGCCTCGGGTGATCGAGCTCGACGCCGGGCGGCCGGTACACGTACAGCGGCCTGCGCGCCGGGTCGCCCAGCGGGTTCTCGGCGAGCGCCTCTGACTCGACCACGAGCTGGTCGAGCGCTCCAGCGAGCGGGCGCGCCCAGGGCGATCCGACCACGCCTTCGACTTCTCTCAGCGACACCCCCCAACCGTAGGGGAAATCGCCTCGCGCGTGCGAACTGAGCGAGATGCCCCGGGGTATATTGAGACTACGGGCCCGATCGCGATCGACGGCTCTCCCGCATGACCGATTCGCTTCAAACCGCAAGCTCAAACGGCGCCGGCGCCGACATCGACGCCACCGAAACCAGCGAGTGGCTCGAGGCGGTCGACGCGGTCGTCGAGCATGACGGACCGGATCGCGCACGCCAGATCCTCGCGCGGGCGGTGGAGCGCGCGCAGCTGGCCGGGAGCGGTCCGATCGCCAGCATCACGACGCCTTATGTGAACACGATCCCCGCTTCACGTGAGGCGAAGCTGCCGGGAGACCCATTGGTGGAGCGGCGCCTGCGATCGATCGTTCGCTGGAACGCGATGGCTATGGTCGTCCGTGCCAACAAGCTTTCGTCCGAGCTCGGCGGCCACATCGCGAGCTTCCAGTCGCTGGCCACGCTGTACGAGGTCGGCTTCAATCACTTCTGGCACGGCCCATCCGGTGATCACGCCGGCGACCTCGTGTACTTCCAGGGCCACTCCTCGCCGGGCAATTACGCGCGCGCGTTCCTGGAAGGACGGTTGACCGAGGAGCAGCTCGACGGCTTCCGCCAGGAGGTCACGCATCCCGGCGGGCTGTCCTCCTATCCACACCCGTGGCTGATGCCGGAGTTCTGGCAGTTCCCCACGGTGTCGCTCGGGATCGGGCCGATCACCTCGATCTACCAGGCCCGCTTCATGAAGTACCTCCATGCCCGCGGCATGGCCGACACCGAAGGCCGCAAGGTGTGGTGTTTCGTCGGCGACGGCGAGGTCGACGAGCCCGAGACGATGGGGTCGAGCGGGATGGCCGGCCGCGAGCATCTCGACAACCTGATCTGGGTGGTCAACTGCAACCTGCAGCGCCTCGACGGTCCGGTGCGCGGCAACGGCAAGATCATCCAGGAGCTCGAGTCCGACTTCCGCGGCTCCGGCTGGAACGTGATCAAGGTGATCTGGGGCTCCCGCTGGGATCCGCTGCTGGCCGAGGACGAGGACGGCCGGCTGGTCAAGGTCATGGAGGAGAGCGTCGACGGCGAGTATCAGACGTACAAGTCGCGCGACGGCGCCTACGTGCGCGAGCACTTCTTCGGAAAGGACCCGGTGCTGCTCGACCGCGTCTCGCACATGTCCGACGAGGAGATCTGGCTACTCAACCGCGGCGGCCTGGATCAGCAGAAGGTCTACGCGGCATATCACGAAGCCGTCCGTCACACCGGCCAGCCGACGGTGATCCTGGCCAAGACGATCAAGGGCTACGGCATGGGCGTCTCGGGCGAGGGCCAGATGATCACCCACCAGGCCAAGAAGATGACCGAGGATGCGCTGCTGGCTTTCCGCGACCGCTTCGAGCTGCCGCTGTCCGACGAGCAGGTCCGCGCCGCCGAGTACTACAAGCCGCCCGACGACTCGCCCGAGATGCAGTTCCTGCGCGAGTCCCGCGCCGCGCTCGGCGGCAGCCTCCCGGTGCGCCGCCCGAAGGCCGAGCCCCTCGAGGTGCCGCCGCTCGAGACGTTCAAGGCGCAGCTCGAGGGCACCGGCGAGCGGGAGATCTCCACCACGATGGCGTTCGTGCGCGTGCTCGCCGCGCTGCTGCGCGACAAGAAGATCAGCCAGCACATCGTCCCGATCGTGCCCGACGAGTCACGCACGTTCGGCATGGAGGGAATGTTCCGCCAGATCGGGATCTACTCGCCGCTCGGGCAGCTCTACCAGCCGCAGGACTCGAGCCAGCTGATGTTCTACAAGGAGGACAAGCACGGGCAGATCCTCGAGGAGGGCATCACCGAAGCGGGCTCGATCTCCTCGTTCATCGCCGCCGGCACTTCCTACAGCGCGCACGGCGTCCCGATGGTCCCGTTCTACATCTACTACTCGATGTTCGGCTACCAGCGGGTCGGAGACCTGGTGTGGGCCGCGGCCGACTCACGCACGCGCGGATTCATGCTCGGCGGGACCGCCGGCCGGACCACGCTGAACGGCGAGGGCCTGCAGCACGAGGACGGCCACAGCCACGTGCTGTTCTCGGTCGTCCCGAACATCCGCGCCTACGACCCCGCGTTCGGCTACGAGGTCGCCGTGATCATCCAGGACGGCCTGCGCCGGATGATGGCCGAGCAGGAGGACGTCTTCTACTACATCACGTTGATGAACGAGAACTACCACCACCCGGCCATGCCCGAGGGCGCGGCCGAGGGGATCCTGCGCGGGATGTACCTGCTGCGCTCGAGTCCTCGGGATGAGGGGCCTCGCGTGCAGTTGCTGGGATCGGGGACGATCCTGAACGAGGCGCTGGCCGCCGCCGAGTTGCTCGAAGACGACTTCGGGATCGCCGCCGACGTATGGAGCGTCACGTCGTTCACCGAGCTGCGCCGCGACGGGATCGCGGTCGAGCGGGGCAACATGCTTCACCCGCTCGAGGAGCCGCGTCGCGCCTACGTGACCGAACAGCTCCACGGGCGCGGCCCGGTCGTCGCCTCGACCGACTACATCCGCACGTTCGCCGACCAGATCCGCCAGTGGGTGCCGGGGCGCTACCGCGTGCTGGGAACCGACGGGTTCGGGCGCAGCGATTCGCGGCAGGCGCTCCGCCGATTCTTCGAGGTCAACCGGCACTACGTCGCGGTGGCCGCCTTGAAGGAGCTGGCCGACGACGGTCAGGTGGAGCCGGGTAGGGTGCAGGAAGCGATCGAGCGATACGAGATCGACGCCGAAGCCCCGATGCCGACCACCACATGAGCACCACTTCCGACGCCGTAGCGGTCGAAGTACCCGACATCGGCGACTTCGAGGACGTCCCGATCATCGAGATCCTGGTCTCGCCGGGCGACACCGTGGCGGTCGACGATCCGCTGCTCACGCTCGAGTCCGACAAGGCCACGATGGACGTGCCGGCGCCGTTCCCGGGCACCGTGGGCGAGCTGATGGTCAAGGTTGGGGACAAGGTTTCTCAGGGGGTCAAGCTGCTGACGCTGTCGCGATCGGGCGACGACGGCGGCGATGGCGCCGGTGCGGGTGGCGGAGCCGCTCCATCCGCCGGGGAGAAGGCCGCCGACTCGGTCGAGAGCGCGACCGAGGCTGAGGAGCAGGCCGAACGGTCCGAGCCCACGCCGTCAGCGCCGCCATCGGCTCCTGAGGCCTCGGCGCCCGCACCTCCCGCCCAGCGTGACGGCGGAGGTCCTGTGTACGCCAGCCCGGCGGTTCGCCGGGTCGCGCGAGAGCTCGGCGTCGACCTGCATCAGGTGACCGGCAGCGGTCGCAAGGGCAGGATCACCAAGGAGGACGTGCAGTCGTTCGCCTCGCGCGGACCGGACTCCGGCGCCGCGGCGGGCGCTCCCGGCGGCGGTGCTGGTCTGGGCCTGGACCTACCGCCGTGGCCCTCCGTGGACTTCTCGAAGTTCGGCGAGATCGAACGGGTCCAGCGCTCACGGATTCAGCGGATCTCGGGTCCCGTGCTCGCCCGCAACTGGGTGATGATCCCGCACGTCACCCACAACGACGAGGCCGACATCACCGAGCTGGAGGCCTGGCGCAAGCGGCTCAACGCAGAAAATCAGGGCGACCCCGGGGTCAAGGTCACGATGGTCTCGTTCCTGGTCGTCGCGTCGGTGGCCACGTTGAAGGCCTTCCCGGCGTTCAACGCGTCGCTCGACGGCGAGGACCTGATCCTCAAGCGCTACTACAACATCGGCTTCGCCGCCGACACGCCCGGCGGGCTGGTCGTGCCGGTGATCAAGAACGCCGACCAGAAGGGGCTGCTCGACATCGCTCGCGAGCTGACCGAGTTGTCGGGCAAGGCGCGCGAGGGCAAGCTCGCCCCGGGCGACATGCAGGGCGCCTCGTTCACGATCTCCTCGCTCGGGGGGATCGGCGGCACCTCGTTTACCCCGATCATCAACGCGCCCGAGGTGGCGATCCTCGGCGCGACCCGTTCGGCCATGAAGCCCGTGTGGGACGCCGCGCGCGGAGAGTTCGTCCCGCGCTTGATGGTGCCGCTGTCGCTGTCCTATGACCACCGGGTGATCGACGGCGCCGCCGCGGCCCGGTTCGTGGTCCATCTGGTCAAGGTGTTGAGCGATCTGAGGCGCGCGCTGCTGTGACCGAGGTTCGGGTCCCGGATATCGGCGACTTCCAGGACGTCCCGATCATCGAGATCCACGTCTCGCCGGGCGACGAGGTGGCGGCCGAGGACCCGCTGGTCACGCTCGAGTCCGACAAGGCCACGATGGACGTGCCGGCGCCGGAGGCCGGAAAGGTCGCCCAGCTCAGGGTCAAGATCGGCGATCGGGTGTCGGAGGGCAGCGTGCTGCTCACGCTTGAGTCCGATGGCGCGGCCCCGAGTGACGGCGGCAGTCCTGCGGACGAGGCCGCCTCGGCTTCGGACGCCCGCGTGGAGCACGAGCCGGCCCCTCCCCCGCCCCCATCTCAGGACGGCGCCGGTGGCGATCACGAGTTTCAGGTCGTGGTCATCGGATCGGGACCGGGCGGCTACACGGCCGCGTTCCGCGCCGCCGACCTCGGGTTGAAGACCGCGCTGATCGAGCGCTACGACAGGCTCGGCGGGGTGTGCCTGAACGTCGGCTGCATCCCGTCCAAGGCGCTGCTGCATGCCGCCCGAGTGGTCTCCGAAGCCGAGGAGATGGCCGAGCACGGGATCAAGTTCGGAAAGGCGAAGGTGGATCTCGATGCGCTGCGGGATTGGAAGCAGTCGGTCGTGAAGCGTCTGACCGGCGGGCTGGCTGGGCTGGCCAAGCAGCGCAAGGTCGAGGTCATCACCGGGGTGGCGTCTATGACCGGGCCGAACACAGTGGTCGTCGGGGATCGCACCATGACGTTCGACAACTGCATCATCGCGGCCGGGTCGGAGGCCGCGACGCTCCCGGGCCTCCCCGACGACGAGCGGATCATCGACTCGACCGGGGCGCTGGAGATCGCCGCGGTTCCCAAGCGGCTGCTGGTGGTGGGCTGCGGGATCATCGGGCTGGAGATGGCCACCGTCTACGACGCGCTGGGCTCCAAGGTGACGATGGTCGAGCTGCTGGACCAGCTCATTCCGGGCTGTGACTCCGACCTGGTCAAGCCGCTACACAAGCGGATCGCCGGCCGATACGAGGCAATCCACCTGGGCGTGAAGGTGGAGTCGGTCGAGGCCGCCGAGAAACACCTCACCGTGAAGCTCTCTTCCGGCGACTCCGAGAAGTTCGACGGGATCCTGGTGGCGATCGGCCGGCGGCCCAACGGAAACGCGGTCGGCGCGTCCGAGGCCGGGGTCGAGGTCGACGACAAGGGGTTCATCAACGTCGACCGGCAGATGCGCACCAACGTGTCCCACATCTACGCGATAGGTGACGTGGTGGGCGGTCCGATGCTCGCCCACAAGGCCTCGCACGAGGGCAAGGTGGCGGCCGAGGTCATCGCCGGCCACAACGTGCAGTTCGACGCGCGGACCATCCCCTCGGTGGCCTACACCGACCCCGAGGTCGCCTGGATGGGACTGACGGAGACCGAGGCGCGCGAGAACGGGGTCGAGTACGACAAGGCGACATTCCCCTGGGCCGCCTCGGGCCGCGCCCTCTCGCTGGGGCGGGACGAAGGCATGACCAAACTGCTGTTCGAGCCCGAGTCGCGCCGCCTGCTCGGCGCCGGCATCGTCGGCGTGAACGCCGGCGAGCTGATCGCCGAGACCGTCCACGCGCTCGAGATGGGCTCAGACGCCGAGGACATTGGCCTGACCGTGCATCCCCACCCCACGCTGACCGAGACCATCGGGTTCGCGGCCGAGATGGCCGAGGGCACGATCACCGACCTGATGCCGCCGCGCAGGCGGGCCAAGTCCAAGGCCTAAGCCCCGCCCGGATCACCAAGTGCGTGTCGGACCCCTCCGACACGCGCCCGGGGGGCAGTTTCCAGCATTCCAGTGGCTTCGCGCTGCTAGGGCACGATTGTGCCCCGCCGCGAGGTGGAATCGTGCACCAAGCGCGAGGAGTTGCCGCTAATGCCGGAAATTGCGCTGTGGTAGGCGGGGCGGCAGCTACGAGGAACGCCGGCGGCGTAGCGCGCGGCGCAGCAGCAGCGCCACGGCGGCGAGGGCGCCGACGCCGGCCGGCTTGGCCGCCTTGGCAGCGATCCCGGCC
>DATFDC010000349.1:0-5163 GCA_035252415.1 Solirubrobacteraceae bacterium | reverse complement strand
TCTGCGCGCCCGGCCGGCGTTGGCCGAGTTACCGGTGGCGCTCGAGCGGTTGGGCGTGGGCACGCTGGGCGAGTTGGCCGCGCTCGCGCCGGCGGCACTGGCCGACCGCTTCGGCACGGCGGGATTGCACGCGCACGAGCTGGCCAGCGGAGGCGACGGAGCTCTGCGACCGCGACCGGCGCGCGAATTCCTGCGCGAGGCGCTCGAGCTGCCGGAAGCCGCCTCGGGGACCCAGCTCGAGCAGGCTCTCGGGCTGCTGATCGATCGCCTGCTGGCCCGGCGGGAGCGGCGCGGCCGGACGCTGCGGGCGGTTGTCCTCTCGGCGGTGCTGGTGGAACAGGGCGGGACCTGGCGCGAGCAGGTGGTGTTCCGTGAGGCATTGGCCGATCCGGCCCGGATGCGGCTCGTGCTGGCTCCGCGCCTGGCGCTGATGCCGGCGCCGGCACAGCATCTGCGCCTGGCCGTGGAGCGGTTCGGGCCGCATGCCAGCGATCAGCGCGGCCTGCTTGACGATCCGGTCGCCGCCCGGATGGCGCGCCTGCGCGAGGCGATTCGCCAGGCTCGTGCCGCCGCCGGTCCCGACGCCGCGTTGCGGGTGCTCGAGGTCGATCCCGAGTCTCGCGTGCCCGAGCGGCGCGCGGTGCTGACCCCATTCGAAGGATGACCGGACCGCGTCGCCTCGCGACTCCGCGCCGGGTCGCGGTCAGCGCCGGTGAGGACGGTTGCCCGGTGACCGTGGACGGCCGCACGGTGGACGCTGTGCGGGAGTCGTGGCTTGTGGAGGACCGCTGGTGGACCGACCGTCCGTTGCGCCGGCGCTACTGGGAGGTGGTCACCACGTGCGGGCGCGACGAGATCGTCTTCCACGACCTCGAGAAGGGGAGGTGGTGGCGTCAGCGGTGATCGGCCGCTCCGGACCGTGAGCGAAATCCGCGTTGCTCGGACTTTTGGCGCTGGAGCTACGTATTTGTTAGCGGAATCGCCAAAGTCCGGGGGTGGAGCCGACTCGACCGCGTTCCGGGCGCCGACTCCACCGCGTTCCGGGCGCCGACTCGACGCGTTCCGAGGGATGCGCTCGAGCCGAGGCTCGGACTTTGGCGCTGGACTCCCGTATTTGTCATGTGCAGCGCCAAAGTCCGGCGCTCGGGCCAGTCGAAGCCGTCTTGCGCGGGCGGGAACCGGTGCCTCCCTAAACTCACCCCCTCATGGCTGACCGATCCTCAGCGCTCGACCCCGGGCCGGTCGCCGTCGGCACCTGGAGCGGCGGGCGGTTCATGCGCTTCGGCGAGCCGCTCGACGACGACCGGTTCCTGGCCCTGATCGCCCCCGACGAGTCGATCCGGACCGTGATGACCGCGGACGTGTACGGCGCCGGCGAGGCCGACCGGATGCTGGGCCGGGCGATCGCCGGCCGGTCGCGCGAGGAGATGTGCATCGTGGGCGCGGTCGGGCACGACTTCTACAACGGCGAGCGCGACGGCGCCAAGGGTTTTCCGCGGTTCACCGATCGACGGCTGCGCGACGAGTCCGGCTACGGCGACTACCTGCGGATGGCCACCGAGCGGAGCCTCGAGCGGTGCGGGATCGAGCGCTTCGACCTGTTGCTGCTGCACAACCCCGACCGCACCGGATACACCAGCGAGCGCGTTTGGCAGGAGATGGCCGCGCTGCGCGAGGCGGGGCTGACCCGCATGATCGGGGTGGCGCCCGGGCCGGCGAACGGGTTCACGCTCGATCTGATCGACTGCCTCGAGCGATTCGGCGCGCTGCTCGATTGGGCGATGATCATCCTCAACCCGCTCGAACCCTGGCCGGGGGAGCTGTGCCTCGACGCCGCCGCAGCCGCCGGGGTGAAGGTGATCACGCGGGTGGTCGACTACGGCGGGCTGTTCTACGACGACGTGCTACCTGGCCAGGAGATGGCGCCGCACGATCACCGCAGCTTCCGGCCGGCGGGCTGGATCGAGCAGGGTCGTGAGCGGCTCGAGCGGATGCGCCCGATCGCCGAGCGAGCAGGGCTGACCACCATCCAGCTCGCGTGTCAGTGGAACATGGCCCACCCTCCCGTCGCGTGCGTGGTGCCGACGCTGATCCAGGAGGCCGGCGCGGACGCCCGACCGGTCGAGACCAAGCGGGCCGAGCTCGCCGGGCTGCCGGCCGACGTTCGCCTGAGCGCCGCCGAGGTCGAGGAGATCCGCGCGATCGGCGACAACTCCGGCTGCATGGCGCTCAAGGGCGCGAACCCGGAGCACTCGGGCGAGGAGCGGCCCGACCGCTGGGACCTCGACAATCACCTGGCCCAGGTGGCCGAGCGCTGGGGCATCGCGCCCGAACGCGACCTGACCAAGCTGGCGGCGCACGTCTGATGGCTGGCGGCGCACGTCTGATGGCCGGCGGCGCACGTCTGATCGCCGGCGGTATGCATCCGGCCGCCGAGGACGAGGAATAGCGGCGCGGCGATGGCGACGACTTTCCGCTTGACCGGGGGATGTGGCTGCGGCGCGGTCCGCTTCGAGGTCACCGCGCCACCGGTCTCGGCCCAGTACTGCCACTGCACGCGCTGCCAGCGGCGCACCGGCACGGCCGCCTCGGCCAGCGCGCGGTTGGAGCCGGGCTCGTTTCAGATCACGCAGGGTGAGGAGCGGATGCGGGCGTGGAAGCCCGACGGTGGCTTTGAGAAGTGGTTCTGCGGCGACTGCGGCTCGGCCCTGTTCAGTCGCGATCCCGAAGATGCGTCCAAGGTCGGCGTCCGGTTCGGCGCGTTCGACGAGGACCCGGGCATCCGGCCGGCGGCGCACCAGTTCGTGGCCTACGCGGCGCCGTGGGAGCCGATCCCCGAGGACGGCCTCCCGCGCTACCCGGAGAGCCGGGTCGCCGACTGATCAGTCGGTTGGGGCCGGTTGGCCGGCCTCGGCTTCCGCGCGCATCCATTCGCACCCGGCCGAGAGATCCTCGACGCCCAGCGCGGCGGCCACGTTCAGCCACATGCCGTAGCGAAAGAAATCGTCGATCTCCTCCGGGCTGGCGTCCCACAGACTCTCGACGTGTGCGACGAGCCGGGCATATGCCGCCCGCACCCGGTCCCGGATCTCCTCGTCGTCGCAGGCGGCGTAGGCATGGAGCTGGAGCATCAGATAGTCACGCTGGGAGGCGAGCATCTCGACGTACGCCTGGCCCATCGCTTGGCGAAGGCCCACGTCGGGCGGCGCGGTCGCCGGGTCGAACTCGGCCGCACCCTTGGTGAATGCGTCCGCGACGAGTTCAAAGCCCCGCTCCACGGCGGCGAGGAACAGCTCGCGCTTGCTGCCGAACAGGCTGAACACGTACGGCTGGGCGACACCGACCCGGCGCGCGATCCTGTCCACCGGGGTGCCGTGCAGCCCACCGTGAGCGAACTCGTGGACGGCGGCGTCGATCAGCGCGTCCCGGCGCTCGGACGCCGGGACGCGTTGACGGGGGGTCTTTGACGAGGTCGTGGCCATTGCGCTGAGCATCGATCGTAGGGCAGGGTCAGGCGGTCGTGGTAGCGGGGACGCCAGCGGGGGCTGCCTCGGCGGCGGCGTGAGCGACGGCCGAGTCACGTGTGCTGAACGGGAACACCGCGGCGATCAATGCGCCGGCGGCAAGCACGGCCGCTCCGATCCAGAGGGCCGGCACCAGTCCGGTGACGTACGCGTGGGGGGAGGCATAGCTGCCGTGGCTGGTGAACACGGTGGCCAGGACGGCAATCCCCAGCACCCCGCCGAGCTCGCGGATCGCGTTGGTTGCGCCCGAGGCCTGACCGGTCTGCGATGTGCGCACCGACGCCAGGACCGCGTTGGCCGAAGGCGCGAACACCAGGGCCATGCCGCTGCCGGCCAGGATGAACGGGAGGATCATGCTGGCGTATGACTCGTGGACGCTGGCCAGCGTGGCCAGCAGCCCGAGCGCGATCGCCTGCAGACCCAGCCCGGCGACCATGAACATCCGGCTGCCGTAGCGCTCGGACAGGAAGCCCGCGGCCGGCGAGACGACCATCACGGCGCCGGTCCAGACCAGCAGCTTCACGCCGGCCTGAAGCGGGCTGTTATGGAGCACGTTCTGGAGGAACTGGCTCAGGAAGAAGATCGAGCCGAACATCCCGAAGTACATCGCGATCGAGACCGCGTTGGTCACCGTGAAGCCACGGTTGGCGAAGAACTGCATCGGCAGCATCGGCTCGGAGGTGCGCAGCTCCTGCCAGACGAAGGCGACGAGCAGCGCGGTCCCGGCTGCCAGGCTGACGACGACCTCCGGATTTGACCAACCCAGGGACTGCGAGCGAACCAGACCGTAAACGACACCGAACAGACCGCTCGAGACCAGGGCCAGGCCCGGCAGATCGAGCCGCTTGACCTCGCCGTGGCTCTCGGTCAGGCGGGATGCGGCGAGCGGGATCAGCGCGATGCCGATCGGCACGTTGACCCAGAAGATCCAGTGCCACGAGGCGACTTGGGTGAGCGCACCGCCGACCAGCGGGCCAAGCGCGACGCCGATGCCGCTGATGCCCGACCAGACGCCGAGCGCGAGTCCGCGCTGCTCGGGCGGGAAGGCCTCGGCCAGCAGGGTCAGCGTGAGCGGCGTGACCAGCGCGGCGGCGACGCCCTGGGTCGCCCGGGCGGCGATCAGAAAGTCGACGGTGGGCGATAGGGCGGCGGCGGCCGACCCGAGCGTGAACAGCGCGATACCGCCGATGAACATGCGCTTGCGGCCCAAGCGATCGCCGAGCGCAGCTCCGGTCAGCAGCAGCACCGCGTAGGCGAGGATGTAGGAGTTGACCGTCCACTCGAGCGTCTGGATCGACGCGCCGAGGTCGCGCCGGATGCTCGGGAGCGCGACGTTCACGACCAGGTTGTCGAGAACCATCATGAACAGACCGATCGAGACGATCGCCAGGGTCCAGCCTCGTCGTGTGGTGTTGGTTGTCGCTCGCATGCCCAGATCCCTTCTTAGTGAGTGCTAACTAGCGAGTAGATTAGCAGCCACTAATAACTTGTCAAGGGCAGGGTCGAAGAAGTGCGCGGGGCGGTCCAGGCCGGCGTGTTCGGGGGGGCGGGCAGGGCCGCGTGTCGAAAACCGGTTGAAGGCTGAGCGAGCGGCGCGGTTCAGGGCTGGGGGCCAGGGGGCGGCCGGGATGCGGCTCGG
>DATFDC010000348.1:0-3233 GCA_035252415.1 Solirubrobacteraceae bacterium | reverse complement strand
GCTCGAGCCGCGCCCCGCGGCCTACCCGCCCACGACCGGGGCATACCGACCCGATGGCGCGCATCCCCGCGCGCCCTCGCGCTCCCGTGCCGGGCGGCGCTTCGTCGCGTTCCTGGCCGTCGTGCTGCTGTTCGTGGCCGCGGTGGCGGCCGCGGTCGCGATCGCAGCCAGCAGCTCGAACAGCGCCGTACACTTCCGCCGGGTCGTCGCGCACGACACGAACAGCGCGGTCCAGAAGTTCCAGGACCTGGTCAACCAGTACACCAAATAGCTCCGGTACGTGTCCGGACCGGGTGACCGCGCCAAGAAGCGACGCGCGTGGCCACTGGACCGAGCGCGAGTCACCCGGATGGGACACGCACCTATGCAGCCCCGGCGAGCGTAACGTCTCGTGGGGCCGCCTCCGGCGGCATCCGTGGGGCCGTGCACCCCGTCCGGTCACTGATCGCTGTCCCGCCTCGTGTCCGCGTCACCGAGCACCCCACCCGGACCGGGTCCCCCGGACACGGTGCAAAACGCCCCAAAGCCCCAACCCCCGCCGAGCTTCGGGGACATAAGCATGCGGTGCGTGCTTACGTCCCCGAGGTCGCTGCAGGCGAGGGGCGTTCGCGTGTTTTGCACCGGCCCTCCGGCGCCGCGCCACCGCGCAGCACCGCGGCCACCTCGGCCAGCCGGCCCGCGTCCACAGCCGCCCGCAGGTCCTCCATCAGCCGCGCGATGAACCACAGGTTGTGGAGCGTCACCAGCCGCAGCCCTGTGAGCTCCCGCGCCCGCAGCAGGTAGTGCAGGTACCCGCGCGAGAACCCGCCCTCGCAGGCGGGACAGCCGCAGCCTTCGAGGATCGGACCGCGCACGCCTCGCCACCGGCCCTTGACCAGGTCGACCCGCCAACCCGAATCCGGGTCCGGGACCAGCGCCACGCCGTGGCGGCCCAGCCGGGTCGGCAGCGCACAGTCGAAGGTGTCGATGCCGAGCTCGACGCCGGCGATCAGGTCGTCGACGTCGCCGATCCCGAGCAGGTGGCGAGGACGGTCGGGTGCTAGCCGTTCGAGCTCCTCGGTCGTCCACCCCACGACCTCGTGCATCTGGGCCTTTTCCTGCCCGAGCGACCCGCCGATGGCGATCCCGTCGCAGCTGCTCCCGGCGACAAACGCCGCCGAGACCTGGCGCAAATCCCGATCCACCCCGCCCTGGACGATCCCGTACACGACCTGCCCGGCCGGTCCGTGCTCCGCGTGCCAGCGCAGGCAGCGCTCGAGCCAGCGGTGCGTGCGCTCCATCGAGCGCTCGTTGTACTCGCGCGAGACGTGGAACGGGGTGCACTCATCGAACACGAGCGCGATATCCGACCCGAGCGCGGCCTGGACGGACATTGACCCCTCAGGCGACAAGAACCGCTCACCGCCGTCCACGTAGGAGCGAAAGCGAACACCGTCCTCGGCGATCGAGAGGATGGCGCCGGCACCGTCCCCGGCGGGCCGTCGCCGCCCTTTGATCTCATCGGCCACGCCGCCGTGCCCCATCGAGAAGACCTGAAAGCCGCCCGAGTCCGTGATGATCGCCCGGTCCCAGCGCATGAACTCGTGCAGGCCACCCATCTCGGCGACGAGCTCGGGCCCCGGCGCGAGCATCAGGTGGAAGGTGTTGCCGAGGATCAGTTCATAGCCGAGCGCGGCGACGTCCCGGGGCTCGAGCGTCTTGACCGCGCCCTTGGTGGCCAGCGGCACGAACGCGGGGGTCTGCACGTCGCCGTGGGCGAGATGCAGCGTGCCGGTGCGGGCACGGGTGTCGGGCGAGCGGGCCCGGACGACGAACGTCATCCCCGGACCCTATTAGAGCGTCCCTCCGCCCGGCCGGCGCCCAAACGGCACGCCGGCCGGGAAGCCCAACGGGAGGGAAAGAACTACGCCGCGGCGGGCTCGGTGGTCTCCGAACCCTCGATGGTCTTGGTCTGACCGCCCAGCGAGATCTGGACCTTGCGCGGCTTGGGCTGCTCGGGCTTCGGGATCCGTACCTCGAGCACGCCGTTGTCGAAGCTGGCCTGGATGCTGTCGGCGTCGATGCCCTCGGGCAGCGTCAGCGAACGCGAGAACGAGCCGAAGGAGCGCTCGACCCGGTAGTAGCCCTCGCCCTTCTGCTCATGCTCGGACTTGCGCTCGCCCGAAACGGTCAGGACGTTGTCCTCGACCTCGATGTTCACGTCGCTCTCGGCCAGGCCGGGCAGATCGGCCCGCAGCACGAAGTGATCCTCGGTCTCGACCACGTCCATGGCCGGGATCCAGCGGCGCGCGACCCCGTGGCCGCTGCCGTTGCTCGGCGTGGGTGAATCGAAGAACGTGTTGAACAGGCGGTTCATCTCGTTCTGCATGGTGTGGAGCTCACGAACCGGCTCCCAGCGGATAAGTGCCATTTCAAACCTCCCTTGGGGACAAGAAACTCTCTGCAGCCACAGTATGAAATCTAAGTGGCTCAATGTCAAGTATACTTCGCTCACTGCGTATAGATCGACAGACTCGTCAGGGACTTGACCGGTGGGATGGCTAGGCTGGACGCGCTGATTCGGGGCAGTCCCAGCGGGAAAAGGAGGCTCGAGTCGTGACCGCGATCCAGGACGACCAGCGATCAGGCAGGGACCCGGCGGGCACCGCGCTCAAGCGGCTGATCGACCGCTTCGATCCTTCCGTCTTCGACGTCGGGCGGCCGCTGGTCCGGATCCGCGTGGAGGACGGCGAGGCCCACGATGTGGTGCTCGAGGACGGGAAGGCAAAGCTCGAGCCACCCCGCGGCACCCCCGACGCCGTGCTTAGCGCCGACGCGGACACCTGGGAGGAGATCGCCGAGGATCTGCGAGGCGGCATGAAGGCATTCCGGAAAGGCCGCCTGAAGATCCGCCGCGACCTCCACCTCGGCGTCGGGTTCCTGGCCGCCACGGCACTCCCCCAGGCCGAAGGCCGACTGCGCATCCGCCACGTCGAGACCGCCGCGGGCGGCCTGTCGACGATGGAGGTCGGCACCGGGGAACCGGTCCTGCTGCTGCACGGCCTCGGAGCCACCAAGGCTTCGTTCCTGCCCACGCTCGACGCGCTTGCCCCGGGCTACCGGGCGATCGCCGTCGATCTTCCCGGCTTCGGGGACTCGGCCAAGCCGCTGTTCGCCGCCTACGACCCGCCCTACTTCGCCCGGGCGATGACCGCCCTGCTCGACGCGCTCGAGCTGGACTCCGCCCACGTGGT
>DATFDC010000347.1:0-9064 GCA_035252415.1 Solirubrobacteraceae bacterium | reverse complement strand
CGGGGCCGCCGGGTGCGCGTGGAGCGCCGGGTCCTGCCGGTTACCCCCGATCCCGAGCGGCGCGCACAGGTCTTCGAGCGCGAGCTGTGGCGGATCGCGGTCGAGCACCTCGATTACGGCGAGCAGCACGTGTGGGCCGCGCTGGCCGGCGCCCGCGTGGCGCCGAACGGCTGGCGTCGAGCCAAGGCCATGCTCCACTTCGACCGCGGCGGCGAGCTGAAGCGTCGGTTCCTGTTGACCGCGGTGCAGAGGAATAGGAACTCGCAGCTGCGGCTGCGAGCGCTGCAGGAGATTGCCTCCTCGCGGGATGCCGAGGCGTTCGACACCGCGATCGACATCATGGCCGGCTGGCCGCGCGACGAGCGCCGCGAAGGCGTGAAGATCATGCTCCAGGCCCTCGCCGAGCGCCGCATCGGCCGCCGCGACCAGGCCAACGCGTGGATCTGGCGCATGGCCGAGTACACCCGCGAGGTGCACGAGGAGTACGCCGTCCAGCGCTGGCCCGAGACCAAGCGCCTGCTCGGGCTGCTGGTCAACTCGTCCGGCGCCGCCCACGCGCGGAACGCCCGCCGGCTCGTCCACGCGGCCCGCAAGGAGGACCGCCGGTTGTCGGCGGCGCTCCTCGCCGCCGCCCTGGCCCACACGCCCGAGGCCGAGGAGGCGCTGCGCGGCGCCCGGACCCGGATGGCCCGCAAGCCGGCCGCCCTGGCCCGCGAGCTTCTACGCAACTTCCCCAAGGGACGGCGCGGCAAGAGCCGGCGCAAGCGCAAGTCCACCGCCGGCGCCGGCGCCGCGGGCGCGGAGGAGGCGGTGGTGTCGCCGACGACCACCACCGAGGAGACGGACACTGACGAAGTCCTGGCCGGCGATGAGGCCGACGACGTCCGGGACGACGACCTCGAGGAAGCCGTCGACGATACCGACGAGGACGATCGGGACGAGGACGACGACGCCGACGAGGACGATCGGGACGATGACGACGACGAGGACGACGACACCGGTTCGGACGACGACGAGGACTTCGAGGACTCCGAGGACTCCGAGGAGCCCCTCCCCGAACCGCTGCACCACGACGAGCACGGCGAAGCCGCCGCCTAGCCGTGCATAAGTCCCCGAACCTCCCCCACTGCTAGCCGCCCCGGGGACATAAGCACGTGGGGCGTGCTTATGTCCCCGAAGTCCGCGCAGGCGAAGGCGCTTTGGGGCTCAACGCACGCGGTCTCGACGCAGAAGGTGCACCTCGCCGGCATCTAGCGCCACCGAGCCGTCCTCCTTGCGCACGACCAATCGGCCGGAATCGTCGATGCCGGCGCCCACCCCGTGGCCGCCGGCCCACCGCACCGACCGCCCGAGCAGTGCGTCGCGCTCCCGCACCGCCGCGACCACAGCCGCCGCCTCAGCGGCCAACCACCTTTCCAGGTGCCCCAGCAGCGCCTCCAGCGTCGGCTCGATCGCGTCCGGCTCCAACCCCAGTGTCCCTGCCGTCGAGCGCAGCTCAGGCGGGAAGTCGTCAGGACGGAGGGCGACGTTCAGGCCCACCCCGACCACCGCCCAGCCCTCCTGCGGGCGCCCCTCGACCAGAATGCCGGCGACTTTCCGCTCCGCCAGCAGCACATCGTTGGGCCACTTGAGCCGCGCGCCGGACCCGACCACTTCGGCCACGGCCACGCCGGTGGCCAACGGCAACAGGGCCGGCGGATCCCGCACCACCACCGAGCAGAGCAGCGCCCGCCCGGCCGCCGCCGACCACGTCCGTCCTTGCCGCCCCCGGCCCGCGGACTGCGAATCCGCGGTCACCACCGTCCCGTGCGGCACCCCCGCGGCGGCCAGCTCCCGGGCTCGGGCATTCGTCGATCCGATCACCCGGTGGTGGACGCGCAGCTGCCCGAGCACGCTCACCCCGGCGTGATCCTGAGCTCGTCACCGACCGATATCCCCAGCCGCTCGGCCGCGCTTCCCCGGTTCACCGCCACCGCCAGGACACGGTCGGAGTCCTCGTAGACCACGAGCTCGCCCGGCGGGGCGTCAGCGAACGTCCGGCTATAGACACCCGGCCACGACTCGCCGCGCACCGAGATCTCCACGGACTCCCCCGGCCGGGGCCCAAAGACCTCACCCGAGGCATCCAGCTGGACGTTGCCGAACTGGTCCAGGTAGACCGCGTGAGCAACCAGTACGCCATCCTCGACGCGCGCCAGTGGCAGCTCCAGACGCACGAGCCCGTTGCCATCGATCGGCTCGCCAGCCTCGCCCACCGTGGCGCCGGCCGCCAGCCGCGCGGCCACCGGGGCGAAGATGTCGCGTCCGTGGAACGTGGCCGACACGGGCTCCAAAGCGAACGGCGAGCGCCCGATGTCGACCGCCTCGGCCACTCCGCCACCGGCCTCGAAGCACAGCGACAGCAGCCCGTTGTCCGGGCCCACGAACCGGCGACCGTCAGCCGTCCGCACGGCCACCGCCCGCCGCTCGCTCCCCACACCGGGATCGACCACCGCCAGATGCACGGCAACGGGCAGGTACGGCAGCGCGCCGCGCAGGATCAGCGCGCCGCGAAGCACATCGCCTCGCGGCACGCCATGACTCAGATCGATCACGTGGGCGCTCGGGCAGATGCCGGCGATCACGGCGTGGCACACACCGGCGAACGCGTCGGTCAGACCGTAGTCGGTCAGGAAGGTGATGACCGGGGCGTCCACGGCCCCGGGACGCTACCTACCTCCGTGCGCCACGTAGGCGGCCGCCTCCTTGTCGACGATCGCGATCAGGTTCCCGAGTGCGATGTTCGCGTCGAGTAGGTGCAGTCCCCACGCCGGGGTCGGGCTCGGCGACGGCTTGACCGCACCGGCCCGTGGCGTGATCTGGAGCACGTTGGCGTGATCGGCCGACGAGCACCGGGCGCTGTAGGCATCCGGCTCGGTCCACCACACGGTGTGCGCCTTCGGCGTCTTCAGCTTGAGGGCGAGATTCGCGGCGTACAGCGGGCTGCCCTTGAAGAACGGCGCGGTCGGGGAGATCGGCGTCAGCTTTCCGCTCCCGCCGGCCAGGGCTGCCGGATTGGTGCACAGCACAACCGTGCCCTTGGGCGGTGGCGGGTTTCCGGGCAGCGCGGTCGGGCGGCCGAACAGGCTGTCGGCGGGCACCGGCTGATCGAACGTCGAGAACGCGATCACGCAGCCCAACTGAGTGGCGCTGTGGCAGGCCGGACCGTGCTGAAAGTCCCCGCCGACGTCCTTGCCCTTCTTCACGAGCACGTTGCCGCCGAGCAGGATCGCCGACACCAGATGGCGGCGAACGGCGGGCTTGCGGTCGACGTCCAGCGCGATCAGGCTCTCGAGCACGGTCGAGCCCTGCGAGTGACCGATCAGCACGAACCCGCGCCCGTGGTTGTACTTCTTCAGGTACGTGGCGAAGGCCGCGCGCACGTCGGCCAGCCCGAGCGCGGGACTGGGCGGCGTCGTGGGCTGCACCCCCGTGGTGCCAGGCGCGGCGAGCGTCACCTGGCGGTACATCGGCGCGTACACCTTGCAGAACCGCGAATAGCGCGCGGCCTGGTAGCGGGCGACCGATCGCTCGGCGGGGCCGATCACCGGTTCGAGTTGCCGGTGGTCTGGCCCCTCACCGTCGGATAGACGTAGAAGCAGTCGATCGCGGGGTTCTTGACGCGCCGCGGATGTTGGACGCCGAGCTTCTTCAGCTTCGGCGTGTACACGGTCGTGGCCAGGCTGGGTGCACACGGGTCCGGCGAGTGGCCGGGGAGGCACAACCAAACCGTCTTGGCGCCGGCGGACGACGCGGTGGCGGCGAACAGGCACGCCACGACCGCCACAGCGGTCACGACCGGGATGATCCTGATGCGTTTCACGGCTCTCCTCCTGTTGGACGGGCCGCGATTTATCGAGACACAGAGGTGGTTGTGTCTCGAATCAGGGCCTCGACCAACCCATCGATGTCGTGCCGCTCGGCCTCGACGTCGGGTTCGAGCCCGTGCGAGCGCAGCGTCTCGCTGGTCACCGGGCCGATGCTGACCAGCCGGCCGCGCAGGTCCGGATCACCGAGAGACTCGAGCAGGAAGCGCACGGTCGAGGACGAGGTGAACGTGACGTAGTCGGCCGAGCGCACCGCTTCCTGCTGCTCCCGGTTCAGCGGCTCGGCGACGGTCTCGTAGAGCGCCACCACATCGACCTCGGCTCCACGCGAGCGCAACGCCTCGACCAGCACGTCGCGGGCCGATGCGGCCCGGGCCACGAGCGCCCGCGACACGGGGAAATCGGCGAGCGCCTCGACCAGACCCTCGGCGACGAACCGCTCCGGGACGACGTCCGCGATCACGCCGTGGTCGGACAGCGCGCGAGCCGTGCCCGGCCCGATCGCCGCCACCCGGGCGCCGGCCAGAGCACGTGCATCGAGCCCGCGAGCACGCAGGCGATCGAACAGCAGCCGGACCCCGTTCGGGCTCGTCAGGCAAACCAGGTCATAGCCGGACACATCGGGCGCCGGCCCGTGCAGGGGCACGATCCGGATGGCCGGCGCCTCGACCACCTCGGCGCCCAGCGACCGCAGGCGCGCCGCCAATCCGCTCGCCTGCGCCCGCGCCCGTGTGACCGCCACCGAAATGCCGGCCAGCGGCGGCTCGGCCGAGAACCAGGCCAGCCGCTCGCCCAGCGACACCACCTCGCCCACCACGATGAGCGACGGCGCCCGCACCGCTTCAGCTGCCGCCACCTCGGCGATCGTCCCCAGCGTGCCCACCACAACCCGCTGGTCGGACAGCGTCCCCCGCTCGACCACCGCCGCCGGCTCGGACGCCGCACGCCCACCCGCCACCAACCGCGATGTGATCGACTCGAGTTGGCGGACGCCCATGTAGAACACGAGCGTCCCCGGAAACGCGGCCAGCGCGTCCCAATCGATCGCGGAACGCCCCTTGGCCGGGTCCTCGTGCCCGGTCACGAACGCCACCGCGCTCGCCGCGCCGCGGTGCGTGACCGGGATGCCGGCGTAGGCCGGTCCGGCCACGCCGGCGGTCACGCCGGGGACGACCTCGTACGGCACGCCGACCGCCCGCAGCGCCTCGGCCTCCTCACCGCCACGACCGAACACGAACGGGTCACCGCCCTTCAACCGGACGACGACGTCGCGAGCCGCCCCGTGCGAGAGCAACAGCCGCGTGATCTCGGATTGCGGCATCGATTCGCCACCGCCCTCCTTGCCGGCGTAGATCAGCTCCGCGTCGCCCCGCGCCCCGTGGAGCGCCCCGGGCGGGATCAGCCGGTCGTAGACGATCACGTCGGCCGCCGCGATCAGCTCGAGCGCCCGCGCGCTCATCAGCCCGGGGTCGCCCGGACCGGCGCCGACCAGGTACACGGTCACGAGAGCAGCTCCGCCGCTCCCGCCGCGAGCAGCCGGTCCGCAACCAGAGCGCCGAGCCCCGAAGCCGGCCCACATAAGCGGTCGCTGATCCAGGCCGACCCGTCGGCACGTCCGACCCACGCGGAGAGCTCGAGCTCGCCGCCGTCGAGCACCCGCGCCCACGCCCCGACCGGCGTGTTACACGACGCACCCAGGGCGCGGGTCAGCTCGCGCTCGGCGAGCACGCACGCCGTGGTGTCGGGGTCGCGCAGACCGGCCAGGACCGACTCGGACATCGACGCGGCCGGCGCCTCGAGCGCCAGGGCACCCTGTCCGGCGGCCGGGACGAGCTCGTCGAGCACGCCGTCGATCGCGTCCGAGCGACCCAGGCGCCGCAGGCCGGCCGCCGCCAGGACCAGCGCATCGCTCTCGCCCGCGGCGAGCTTGCGCAGCCGCGTGTCGACGTTCCCCCGGACCTCGACCACCTCGACGTCCTCGCGCGCCGCACGAATCTGGGCTGCCCTGCGCAGGCTGCTCGTCCCCACCCGGGCTCCCGGGGGCAGGTCCTTCAACGCCGAGACCGGCCCGCAGATCGCATCGCGGGGATCCTCCCGCTCCGGGAACGCCACCAGCTCGAGTCCGTCCGGAAGCTCCGCGGGCACGTCCTTGGCGGAGTGCACGGCCACGTCGATGTCGCCGTCGAGCAGCGCGCGCTCGAGTTCCGAGACCCACCGCGATTTGTCGCCCACCGGCCCGGCCGCGGTGATCGTCACGAGCTCGTACTCGGCGCCCAGCCGCTCCCCCACCCATGTCGCCTGGGCCAGCGCGAGCGCGCTTCCCCGCGTGCCGACGCGAATCAATTCCGGGGGCGCAGCTCGCGCACTTCGGCGAGCGGCTCCGCGGCGGGCCGTGCGCCTTCCGAGGTCTCGACCTCCAGCCCGAACAGGTCGCGGATCAGCGCCATCCGGGCATGCACGCGGTCGTCCTGGAGCTCCCGGAGCCGCGCGGTCGGATGGTGGAGCAGCCGGTTGACGATGGCCTGGGCGATCGCGTCGACCCGCTCCAGATCGGAGGCCGAGGCCGAGTCCCATTTGCCCAGGTTCTCGCGCACGACCCGCGCTGCGATCTCCGCCCCGTGCACGCGCAGAGCGGCCACCGTGGGGAGCACCTCGAGCGACCCGAGCCAGGCCGCGAAGTGCTGGATCTCCTGCTCGATGATCCCCTCGGCCTTTCGCGCCTCGGCCTGGCGCACCCGGCGGTTGCGCGCGATCACCGCCTGGAGGTCGTCGATGTCGAACAGCGAGACTCCGTCGAGTTCGGCGCACGCGGAATCGATGTCGCGCGGGACGGCCAGATCGATCAGCAGCAATGGACGCCGCGCGCGCGTGGCCATCACCTCGGCCAGCTCACCCGCCTCGAGGAGCAGATGCGGCGAGGCGGTGGCGGCCACGAGCATGTCGGCCCCCTCGAGCACCCGGGGTAGCTCATCGAACATCACGCTTTCACCGCCGTAGCGCCGGGCCAGCGAGATCGCCCGGTCGCGCCGGCGGCTGGCCACAAACACCGGATGCGCCCCGCTGTCGGCCAATGCCCGCGCGGTCAGCTCGCCGCTCTCTCCCGTCCCCACGATCACGACCACGCGCTCATGCAGATCTCCGAGCTGCTCGCGGGCCAGCGCCACCGCGACGGCCGGCAGGCTGAGCTGCCCTTCGCCGATTGCCGTCTCGGTGCGCACGCGCTTGCCGGTGGCCAGTGCCGCCTTGAACAGGTGGTTGGTCAGCGGCCCGACCGTCTCGCCGGCGATCGCCGCCTCGTAGGAGCGCTTGATCTGCCCCTGGACCTCGGCCTCGCCGACGATCATCGAGTCCAGGCCGGCCGTCACCCGGTACAGATGACGGGCGGCGTCACAGTTGCGCTGCGAGTAGATTGACGCAGCCAGCGCCGTCGGACGGATGCCGGCCTGACTGGCCAGCATGGCAAGCGCACGGCTCTCGGCCTCGACCGGGTTGCCCACCACCATGTACAGCTCGGTGCGGTTGCAGGTCGAGATCGCCACGGCCTCGTGCACCTCGCCGGTGCCGCGCAGGTCGCGAAGGAACACCCCGGCCCGCGCCCCGGGCAGAGCCAGCAGCTCGCGGACCTCGACCGGCGCGGTCTTGTGCGAGACGCCGATCGCCAGCAGCTCGCTCACGCCACCGGCTCTCGCTGGCGGTCAGGATCCTGGGCCTCGGACTGCCGGCGCAGCTCGACATCTCGGCGCAGCTCGGCCAGCTCGCGCTCCGTGCGAGCGAGCCGCGACGCCATGATCGCCACATACACGAGCACCAGCGCGAGGAACACGATGTAGGCGCCGGCCACGTACTTGCCCGCCGTGTGCAACGGCAGCGCCGGAGCTACAGCCACGAACCAGCTCATGATGGTGCCGCGCTCCTCTTCAACGGCGCCACGGAATCCTCCCCCAGGAGCGCCCGGCGCAGGGCCCGCACCTGCATGCGCGTCGCCTTGGCCGACATCTCGTACTTCCACAGGGTCACGTACAGCAACCCCATACCCACCAGCGCGATCACGAACGTGAGACGCATCGAGCCGGGGAGGTTGCCGCCGGTGAGCGTGAGCACCCGGGGGTGCACGTAGCCCTGGGCGGCCCGCACCGCGATGAAATTCAAAGGAACGAACGCGCCGGCCACGACCGCGAACACGCTCGCGTACCGGGATTGGCGCTCGGGGTCCTCGATCGAGAAGCGCAGCGGCTGGTAGGTGGCGAACAGCAGCATCACGATCAAGAACGACGTGAGGGTCGGGTCGCTCCAGACCCACCAGTGACCCCAGGAGGCCTTGGCCCAGATCCCGCCGGTGATCAGCGTGCCCACGCCGAAGATCAGGGCCATGTGGATCGCCACATAGGAGCGGATGTCCCACTTGCGCTCGCCCGTGCGCAGGTACATGCCGCCGAGCACGCCGCCGAGCACGAACCCACATAGGGCGGTGATGGCCATCGGCACGTGGACGTAGAAGATCTTCTGGACGAACCCCTGGTCGGCGTCCAGCGGGGCGTAGAAGAACACCAGCGCAAACGCGGCGGTGATGGTCAGGACAGTCGCGATGGCCAGGCCACGAAGACCCCGCCCGTAAACACTCAAAACCTTCAGTCCTCCAGCAAGAAATCGAAGACGGCGTACGACAGGAGGGCGAAGACCACATCATAAAGAGCGAGGATCAACACCCACCGCCCGGGCGGCCAACTCGAGCCGTGGATGGCCAGCATCGGGCCCAGGCCCCGGGCCAGACCGATGAGGGCGGGCAGCAGCAACGGCAACCCGATGATCGGCCCGATCAGATCACGCGCGCGGGTGTGCACGGCGATCGCCGAGACCAGCGTCCCGATCACGGCAAGCGCCACATCACCCAGGACAAGCATCGCGATCAGCCCGGGCAGCACCCGACCCAGCGACGGCCCCAGCAACAGCAGACCGAAGGCCGGCACGGCGATGACCTCGAGCACGGCGAGAAACGCGAACAGGGCCAGCGCCTTGGCCACCAGCAGGCTCGAGCGGTCGACCGGCGCGAGCAGGAACGCGTCGAAGCCGCCCTGCTCGCGCTCCGTGACGAACAGCCGGTTCATTCCGAGCACCGCGGCGAGCAGGAGCGTGACCCACAGGACGCCGCTCGCGAGGTCGCCGGCGAGCGCGTTGCGGTCCAGGCCGAAGTGGAACAG
>DATFDC010000346.1:0-18877 GCA_035252415.1 Solirubrobacteraceae bacterium | reverse complement strand
CCATGACTCGGTGGCGGCGTCACCGGACACGGGGGTGAACTGCGTCACCGGCGAGGGGCTGCCCGAAGCGCTGAGAGGCGCGCAGGTCGTCGTCGACGTCTCCAACGCCCCCGATTGGGAGGACGACGCGGTCATGAACTTCTTCCAGACGTCGTCTCGAAACCTTCTCGCTGCGGAGGCGGCCGCCGGCGTCGGACACCACGTCGCGCTCTCGGTCGTGGGGACCGACCGCCTGACCGAGAGCGGCTACTTCCGCGCGAAGCTCGTCCAGGAGGAGCTGATCCAGAGCTCCCCGATCCCGTATTCGATCGTCCACGCGACGCAGTTCTTCGAATTCATCGAGGGCATCGCCGACGCCGCCTCTGACGGCAGCAGCGTTCGGCTTCCGCCGGCCCTGATCCAGCCGATGGCCGCGGATGACGTCGCGAGCGGCGTTGCCCGGGTCGCCGTCGGACCGCCGGTGAACGGCATCGTCGAGATCGCCGGACCCGACCGATTCCGACTCGACGAACTCATTCGTGGCGTGCTGAGGACGCGCAACGATTCGCGCGAGGTCATCGCCGACCCGGAAGCACGCTACTTCGGGATCGCGCCGGCCGAGCGGACGCTCCTTCCGGGCGATGATGCACGCCTCGGAACGACCCGGTTCGACGACTGGTTCAGCAGCGCCGTAGCCCGATGAGGTTCCCCGCGTCTACGACGCACGAAGCGACCACGCGGGAGGACCGATGAGCGCAGTACTGGCTCAGTCACCACGCTTCGGGCCTGACGAGGGTCGGCGGCCCCAGGCGGATGCAGGTTCGTTTGGGGATCTCGTCGACCTCCATCCGCGCTTGCTGCGCTGCTTCGTCGCGGTGGCCGAGGAGCTTCATTTCTCCCGCGCTGCGGACCGGCTCTTCATCCCCCAGCCCTGGCTCTCGAGAACGATCCGCCAGCTCGAGGATCAGGTGGGCGCGCCGCTGTTCGCTCGCAGTACGCGCTCGGTCCGCCTGACCCCGGTGGGACAACGGCTCCTGCCGGCGGCTCGAGATGTGCTCGAGGCGCTTGACGCAGTCGGACGGCTCGCGAGCACGCGGCGAGCCGCGCTCCGCGTACCTCATGTTCCCGGCCACGACACCACCATGCTTGCCCTCGATCGCCTCGCCCGCATGCATGGCGAGTTCGCGGTCGAGGAGCTGGCCATAGATGACGGTGAGCAGCTCGCCGCGCTGGCCGACGGCCGGATCGACGTCGCGGTCTGCCGGCTTTGGGACCGGCCGGGTCAGGACGTCTCCTGCGAGCTCTTGCGGCTCGACCCGGCGCTGGCCGCGTTCCGCCCCGGCCCCGGCGATCCGCCCGACGTGCTCGACCTGCGGCGAGTACGCGTTGCCCTCCCGGCCGGCGGTCGCACTGGCGGCATCGAGGAACACCTCGCCCTCGAGCTCGAGAAAGCGATCGGCGGCCCCCTCCCGCGGGTTCGAGTGGCGGCAGGTTCGGGAACCGAGATCGCAGCATTCGAACGGGCGGGCGAGCGGGCGTTTGTCAGCTTTGAGAGCACTCTGCTGCCGGGCGGGCGCTACGTCCGGGTGGCCACCGTCCCGGTGCAACCGCTGGTCGCGTGGTGGCTCGTGTGGCGCCACGACAACATCTCGCCCGCGCGGCACGCGTTTGTCGAAGCTGCGCGCGCCGTCGCCGCCGAGCGGCTCTGGAAGGACACCGCCGCGATTGACGGCAAACCCTTGATCGTCGGGGGAACGGCGTGGAGTCAGACGGCGTAGATTTTCATCCGCGCCTACTGCAGCAGTTCCTCGTCCTGGCGGAGACGCGTGATATCGACGGGGCCGCCGGGCGGCTCAGGATCACCCCAACCGCATTGCGGAAGTCGATGCGCAGACTTGAGCGGCAGCTCGGCACGAGGCTGTTCGCGCCCGACGCTCGCGCCTTTGCACTGACCGCCGACGGTGCGGGATTCTTGGGGCCGGCAGCGCGCGCTGTGTCTGCGGCGGCCCGCTTCACGGCTGGGGTGCGCTCCACCAGTGGCGTTCTCCGGGTCGCGCACGCCTCGAGCGTCGACACCCTCTCGGTGGTTCTCGATCGCTACTGCGAGCTCCATCCGGAGGTCGAGGTAGAGGAGCAGGTCCTGCCGTGCGAGGCGCAGCTGCCGGCGTTGCGCGAACGAAAGATCGACATCGCGCTGTGCCGCCTGGCCGGGCCGCCGCCCGACGACTGCCGGGCTGAGCTACTTCGGCTCGACCCGCTTCTGGCGGCGGTCCGCGCGAGAGCCGGCGCGGCGCCGATGTCGGTGGATCCCGCTCGTACACCGACCTACGTCGGGGAGACCCGCGGCGAATGGTGGGCGCGAGACGATCTGATCGACTCCTTTGAGCGGGCGGCCGGGTGCGTGCTGCACCGAGTCCGCGTCCTGATGGCAGCAGGCCAGCATCTGGCAGCGCTCGAACGGAAAAACGCCCCGGTGTTTCTGATGATGTCGAGCTCCGGAGCGCTGCCTGCGCAGCGCCGCCTGGTTGGGCTGGTACCGCTTCAGCCTTACTTTCCCTGGTCGCTGGTGTGGCCCGCAAGTTGCTCGGCTCCGGTCACCGCCTTTGTCGAAACCGCTCGAGCCGTCTCGACCGAGAACGGCTGGCTCGCGGTGAACAAGCTCCCGGGCAGTCCGTGGCTTCCCGAGGACGATTTCCACAGGCATAGCCTGGAAGCCGACCGGCGGCCGGAATCCACCTTCCGACCGAACGTCAGCGACATAAGACCGCGCTCGATCGCAGCTGGACCACGGCGAGCGAGCTCCGCCCTGCCGACCTGAGCACCAATTGGGGGGCTGATCGAGCCCGAGTGCCAGCCGTCCGCCGAACGATCGGGATCATCGCGGAGGCCTCATCGCCGTCAGCCGCGGGACCCGGCCTCGGCGGTGCGCCGTGGCCCGGCGAGGGGCGCCGCGGTCGGCGCCATGTCCGCCGGGTCGTCGTCGTACACCGGCCCGAGTCGAACGTCCTGGTTCGGCGTGAGCGTCCCGAGCGTCCAGTCCGTGAGGACGCGGAGCCGGTTGGTCATCGTGGGCAGGGCGTAGAGGTGATACGCCTTGGTGAGCAGCTTGGCGGGTAGGCCGGACATCGGAATTCCCAGCGGCGTGGCCACGGCCTTCCAGCCACCGAGATCGGCGACGAAGCCGAGGTCGTGGTGGCGGTATTCGCGCAGCGGCATCGCACGCAGTGCGCGCAATGCGTTGTCTGCCGCGTGCTTCCCCTGCCGCACGGCGTGCTGGGCCGTCTGGGCGCAGAGCGCGTCGGGGTGCAGCAGATCCGGAACGGCCGCGGCGTCGCCGAAGCCGAACAGGCTGTCGGCATCGATGACGCGAAGTTGCGGGTCTACTCGCAGCCGGCCGTGGATGGTGGGCAGTCCAAGCGATGCGATCAGCGGGCTGGGCTGGACGCCCGTCGTCCAGACGACCGTCCGCGTGGGGATGCGCTCACCGCTCGACAGCGCCACGTCGTGGTCGGTGACCTCGACCACCCCGATATCGAGCCGCACGTCCACGCCACGCGAGCGCAGTGCCTTCAGCGCCCTCGCACTCAGCTTCGGCGGTAGCTGCGGCATCAGCCTCGGCGCTTCCTCGACCAACACCCATTTCGGGTCGCTGGCCTTCAGCCCCCGGTAGCGGGATGCCACGCGACGTGTGAGCAGTTGCATCTGCGCGGCGAACTCGCTGCCCGAGTAACCCCCTCCGACGACCACAAACGTGCAGCGCTCGTCACGCTCGGCGGGCACTTCTTCCGTCAGGGCGAGCTGAGCGAGCACGTGATCGCGGAGGCTCACGGCTTGGATGACCGACTTGACACCAACGGTCCGCTCGATGCCGGGAACGTCGAAGGTCCGAGTCACCGCGCCCGGACAGAGAAGAAGGAGGTCCCACCGGACGGCCAGGCGGATCCCGTCGTTGCGCGCGAGGGTCAGCTCACGCCTCGTGACGTCGATCGATTCGGCTGCGCCGGCCACGACACGGGTCCGGCGCAACAATCGGTGCAGCGATACTGCGATGTGTCGAGGATCGGTGATGCCGGCTGCGACCTCGGGCATGAGCGCCTGATAGTTGAGGTGGTCGGCGGGCGACACCAGCAGTAGGTCGACTTCCCCGCGCCTGGCGCGGCGCTCGAGTCGGCGCGCTGCCGCGACGCCGGCGAAGCCGGCACCGACGATCACGACCTGTGGTCGCTCAGTGGCCGGATTGACCGGGATTACCGAAGGTCCGATGCGATTGGAAGTGGTCATGTGATCTCGGGGTTCGGAGGGATTGATCAAAGGGAGACGCGCGAACTCACACGTCCCGTAGGAGAGGGCTAGTCAAATCGGCGGCCGCGAGCAAGACGGACAGGGCGCGGATTGATGCGAGAGGAGGGCGGACATACATCTCCCCCAGCCATCGGCGCGGAGTTCGGACTCGTCTCAAACGGGCCCCCGGTCGTATTGGAGCGCCGTTCAGCTGATGTACGTTGCCAACAACTAACCATCGCCCGCCGGGGTTCTCGCGCGGGATGTCCAGCCGGAGTTGTCCATGACTGTGAGATCAGACGATCACTACGACGCACTCGTACGCGAGGCCGCTCACCGGCTGGCCGACACGCTGGCGCCGTACCGCGTACTGACCCGCGAAAAGCTCGGCGAGCTCTCGGGAGCCTCACGCTGGAACACGATCGGGTTTGAGCCGGCGCTGCGGTGGGCCGTGGACCACGCCTTCCTGCGTCGGCTTGACGAAGACCTGTACGAGATCGGTCCGGAGGCCGGCCGGGACGACGGCACCCGCATCGCGCTCGAGGGTGGTTGGTAGCTCGCTGAGACGAAACCAGGCTGATCGGAGATCCCGCCGAAGGGGTCGGTGATCAGGCGGCCGTCTGGTAGCGGCGCCGGTACAGGATGTGCGGGCGCCCGATGTACTGAAGCGGAATGCTCCAGGCATGAACCAGGCGGCTGAACGGCCAGAGCGCGATGATCGCCCAGGCCGAAACCGCGTGGAGCTGGTAGACGAACGGCACGGTGCTCATCAGGCGGGCGTGGTCTTGCAGGGCGAACACGCCCCGGAACCAGATCGAGACCGTGCGGCGGTAGTCGTACGCGTTGCTTCCGGCCACCAGGTTGTGGAAGACGGTCTCAATGTCACCGGTGACGATCAGGTACAGAAGAAGCGCGTAAATGAGGAGATCGACGTACGACGTCGTCACCGCGACGCGACGAACCCGGGCCCGCCGGTAGATCAGGATCAGGAAACCGAGCAGGCAGGCGACGCCGGCGATCGTGCCGGGGATCGCGGCGATGATGAAGTGGTAGATGTTTTCGTTGATCCCGACTGCGCGGGTCGTGGTCTCCGGGATCAGGATTCCGATGACGTGTCCGGCAATTACGGCCAGCGCGCCGTAGTGGAACAGGGGGCTCCCCCATTTGAGCAGGCGGCGCTCGAGGAGTTGCGTGGATTGGCTGGTCCAGCGGAACTGGTCGCGGCGGTAGCGCCAGATGTGCCCGACGATGAAGATCGCGATCGAGACGTAGGGCACGACGATCCACAGGAATATGTCGGTGGTTCTCATCGCCGCGCTCCGACGGGCATGACCTCTGGGGGCGCGAACGGTTCGAGGCCGACGAGTTCCTTCGGTGGCCCCTGGGCCACCAGCCGGTCAAGACTCAGGCGCTCGGCGCTCGACATTCCCCCGACCTGCTCGCACACCGCGTCCAGCACGGCAGCGTACGGGCTGCGCTGGTCGTGCAGGGAAAGCCGGATCAGCTCGAGCGGAGCGCGATGCTCGCGCAGCACGACGTCGCCCTGGCCGGGTGCCGCCGCGGAGGCGAACTCGAGCATCGCCGGCAGGAAGTCCGGAAGCTCATCGTCTGCGAGGGGGAGGCCCGCCGCGCGGTAGAGCCGCTTCAGGCGGAGCAGTGCCATGCCGCGGTCGCGCCGGTCACCGAGCGAGTAGAAGGTGAGATACAGCGTGGAGCGCTTGCCGAGGTCGAAGGTCTTCACGTACTCCCGAGCAAGCTCGAGCGGGGAGGCGGAACCGAACCAGGCAAAGAAGCTGCGCAGGGGGGCGGTCGAGCGACCGAGGGCCAGGTGCGCGGCCGCCGTGGTCAATTCCTCGCGCCCCGAGAGGAGCCACTCGTCGGGGTACTGGAGTGCCAGCGAGCAGAGCTTGTAGATCACCGCACGCTCGTCGGGCTTGCGACGGCTCATCCTGCGCCCCCGTTGCGCCGCTCGGCGATCTGGACGATGTCGAGCTCGGGCGGCTCCTCGGTGAGCATGAACCGTCCGTAGTCGGGCGTCGGGTCGGCGATCATCCCGCAGTTGCCGGGCCCGCCCTCGAAGTCGAGCCCGCACTCGCCCTGCTGCTCGAGCAGCCGCTCGCCCAGTTCTGCGTGCGCCTTGGGGATCACGTAGCGGTCCTCGTACTTGCCGATCGCCAGCAGGCGATACATGTCCTCGACGTCCTCGACGGACATGCCGGCGGCCGCCGCGATCTGCTCGTCGCGCTCACCGAGAACATCGCGCTTGCGCATGTGACCGCGCATCGCGGCAAGGCGTCGCAGCACCCCCCGGATCACCTCGCTGTCGCCCGCGGCGAGCAGGTTCGCGAGGTACTCGACCGGGATCCGCATCGAGTCGATCGCCGGGAACACGTCGTCGGGGTCGGCCTCGTAGCCGTCGGTCTCGAGCGCATTGACGATCGGCGAGAGCGGCGGCACGTACCACACCATCGGCAGCGTGCGGTACTCGGGGTGCAGCGGCAAGGCGACGCGATAGCGGTGGGCGAGCGCGTACACCGGCGAGCGGCGAGCCGCGTCGATCCAGTCGTCGGGGATTCCGTCTCGGTGGGCCTGCTGTTGCACTGCCCGATCGAACGGATCGAGGAAGACCTCGCGCTGGGCTTCCAGCAGCTTCTGGGGGTCTGGCGTCGAGGCGGCCGCCTCCACGCGGTCGGAGTCGTAGAGGACGAGCCCGAGGTACCGGATCCGACCGACGCAGGTTTCCGAGCAGATCGTCGGCAGGCCGGCCTCGATCCGCGGATAGCAGAGTGTGCATTTCTCGGCCTTGTGGGTCCGGTGGTTGAAGTACACCTTCTTGTACGGGCAGCCCGAAACGCAGAACCGCCAGCCCCGGCACTTGGCCTGGTCGACCAGCACGATCCCGTCCTCCTCGCGCTTGTACATCGCACCGGAGGGACACGAGGCGACACAGGAGGGGTTCAGGCAGTGCTCGCAGATCCGCGGCAGGTAGAACATGAACGCCTGCTCGTAGGTGGCGGCGACCTGCTCCTGGATTCCGCGCATCAGCGGATCCTGGTCGATCCGCTCATACGTGCCGGCCAGGTTGTCGTCCCAGTTCGGGCCCCCCTGGATCTTCTCCATCTCGCGGCCGGTGATCTGCGACCTCGCGCGCGCAACCGGATCGTGCTTTGACAGCGGGGAGGTGATCAGCTTCTCGTAGTCGTAGGTCCACGGCTCGTAGTAGTCGTCGATCTCAGGGAGTCGGGGGTTGTAGAAGATCTCGAGCAGCTTCCGTATCTGGCCGCCGCCTTTCAGCCTGAGACGCCCTTTGCGGTCGAGCTCCCAGCCGCCCCGCCACTTCTCCTGGTCCTCCCAGCGCTTGGGATACCCGAGGCCGGGCTTGGTCTCCACGTCGTTGAACCACATGTACTCGGCACCGGGACGGTTCGTCCACACCTGCTTACAGGTGACCGAGCACGTGTGGCAGCCGATGCACTTGTCGAGTGCCATCACCATCCCAACCTGGGCGCGGATCTTCACTCGAACACCACCCCGCTGCGGCGCTTGCGCAGCACCGTCACCTCGTCGCGCTGCGACCCGGTGGGACCGTAGTAGTTGAAGCCGAACGACAGCTGGGCGTAGCCGCCGATGAAGTGGGTGGGCTTCATCACGATGCGCGTCAGCGAGTTGTCGGTTCCGCCGCGCTTGCCCTGAAGCTCGGTGAGCGGCACGTTCAGGTGGCGGTCCTTGGCGTGGTACATGAGACACGTCCCCTGGGGGATGCGGTGCGACACCGCGGCGCGGCATGCGATGACGCCGTTGCGGTTGTAGGCCTCCACCCAGTCGTTGTCGCGGATGTCGAGCGTCTCGGCATCCTCGCGACTGACCCACAGCATCCCGCCGCCGCGAAACAGGGTCAGCATGTGGATGTTGTCCTGATACTCGGAGTGGATCGACCACTTCGAGTGCGGGGTCAGGTACTTGAGCGTCAACTCCGCTCGCCCCGAGCCGTCCCGAGCCCCCTGGTCGCCGAAGATCGCGCGATGATGAAGCGGCGGCCGGAACACGGGCAGGCCCTCGCCCAGCTCGAGCATCCACTGATGGTCGAGGTAGAGGTGCTGGCGCCCCGACAGGGTGTGCCAGGGTTTCTCGCGCTCGACGTTGATCGTGAACGGCGCATAGCGGCGGCCGTGGGCCTCGATCCCCGACCACTCCGGCGAGGTGATCACGGTTTGCGGTCCCTTTTGCGCGTCGGCGAATTCGATCCGATCGCCACCGCGCGATGAGGCAAGGTCAACGAGCGGCACTCCGGTGCGGCCCTCCATCGAGCGGAAGCCCTCCACAGCGAGCCGCCCGTTGGTGGTCCCGGACAGCGCCAGGATCGCCTCGCAAGCCTGCTCGACCCGCGCGAGCGATGGTCGCCCGGCCGCCACGCCACGGCGCACGGTGCCGTTCTTGGCCTGGAGTTCGGCGACCTCGTCGGTCGGCTTCCAGGCCGCGCCCTTGACCTGAGTCCCGAGCTCCTCGACCAACGGGCCCAGCGCCTCCCAGCGATCTGCAACATGCGGGTAGTCGCGCTCGATCACGATCAGCTTTGGCATGGTCCGTCCGGGAACCGGCTCGCATTCCCCGGCCTTCCAGTCCCGAACCTCGCCCAGCGGCTGCGCGATCTCGTCCGGGGTGTCGTGCTGGAGTGGAGCCGCGACCAGATCCCTGCGATCGCCGAGATGGCGGGCCGCCAGGCGCGAGAACTCGCGCGCGATGCGCGCGAACGCCTCCCAGTCGGATTTCGCCTCCCACGGCGGCGCGATCGCCGGGTTGAAGGCATGGACGAACGGGTGCAGGTCGGTCGAGGAGAGGTCGTGCTTCTCGTACCAGGTCGCCGCCGGCAGGACCACGTCCGAGAACAGCGCCTGGCTGGTCATGCGAAAGTCGATCGTGGTCATCAGATCGAGCTTTCCTTCGGGGGCCTGTTCGCGCCACGCGACCTCTGTCGGGCGCAGCTCCGGAGGAGATTCCTCCGCGCGCACCGCGCTGTCGGGAACTCCCAGTAGATGCTTGAGGAAGTACTCGTGTCCCTTGCCGGAGGAACCGAGCAGGTTCGACCGCCACACGGTCAGCAGTTTCGGGTGGTTGCCAGGCGCGTCGGGGTCCTCGCAGGCGAACCGCAGCCTCCCCTCCCCCAGCTCGCGGACCACGTAGTCGCCCGGCGGCATCCCTTGACGCTCGGCGTCATCGACCAGGTCGAGCGTGCTGCGGTCGAAGCTCGGGTACGACGGCAGCCAACCGAGCCGCGTCCCCAGCGCGTTCACATCCGCGATGTGGCGCCCGGTGAGCAGCCCGCGGCCCAGCGGGGAGGCAAGGTGCTCGGGCTGGATGCGCTCGTAGCGCCACTGATCGCTGGCCAGGTAGAAGAACGGCGTGCCGGACTGGTGACGCGGCGGACGGGTCCAGTCGAGCGCGAACGCGAGCGTCTGCCAGCCGGACAGCGGGCGCACCTTCTCCTGGCCTACGTAGTGCGCCCAGCCACCGCCGTTCACCCCCTCGCACCCGCACAGCACCACCAGCGCCAGGAACGTCCGGTAGACCTGGTCGGAGTGGAACCAGTGGTTGGTGCCCGCGCCCATGCAGATCATCGAGCGTCCGCGGGTGACCTCTGCGTTGCGGGCGAACTCGCGCGCCACCCGGGCGACCAGATGCCGATCGACCCCGGTGATCTGCTCCTGCCAGCCGGGCGTGCACGGCGCGTCGTCGTCGTAGCCTGACGGCCACTCGCCGGGTAACCCCAGGCGGTGTACCCCGTAGTGCGCGAGCGTCAGGTCGAGCACGGTCGTGACGAGATGTCCACCCACGCGGATCGCGGGGACGCCTCGCCGGACCGCCGCTCCGCGCTCGCCGTCACCGACATCGAAGCGGGGCAGGTCGACCGGCACGCGGTACTCGGCATGATCCAGCACGGTCAGCGCCGGCTCGAGCCCGTCCAGCCGAAGATTCCAGCGTCCCTCGTCCGATGCGCCATAGCGGTGACCGACCGCTCCCCCCGGAACCGCCGGCTCGCCGGTGCGCTCGTCCAGCACCACGGTCTTCCACTCGGCGTTCTCCATCCCGAGGCCGAGATCGGACGCGCGCAGGAAGCGATCCGGGACATAGGCGTCCTCGCGCTCGCGCAGCGTCACCAGCAGCGGCAGGTCGGTGAACCGCCGCGCATAGTCGCGGAAGTACGGCACCTCGCGCTCGACGTAGAACTCGTTCAGGATCACGTGTCCCATCGCCATCGCCAGCGCCCCGTCGGAACCGGGATCGGCCGCCAGCCAGTGATCGGCGAACTTCGTGTGCTCGGCGTAATCGGGGGACACGACGACGACCTTCTGGCCGCGGTAGCGCGCCTCGACCATGAAATGCGCGTCCGGGGTGCGGGTGGTCGGCAGGTTCGTGCCCCAGATGAGCAGATAGCCGGCGTTCCACCAGTCGGCGGACTCGGGCACGTCGGTCTGATCACCGAACGTCTGCGGGGAGGCCGGCGGCAGGTCGGCGTACCAGTCGTAGAAGGACAGGATGACCCCGCCGATCAACGACAGAAAGCGAGTCCCGGCCGCGTAGGAAGCCATCGACATCGCCGGGATCGGCGAGAACCCAACCACGCGGTCCGGGCCGTGGCGCTTGATCGTGTGCACGTGGGCCGCGGCGATCAGCTCGACCACCTCATCCCAGGAGGCGCGGACGAACCCGCCCTTGCCGCGCTCGCGCTTGTATCGCTGCGAGCGCTCCGGGTCCTCGACGATCTCGGCCCAGGCGTCGACCGGGTCGCCGTGACGCGCACGCGCCTCGCGGAAGAGCTCGAGCAGGCTCCCGCGCACGTACGGGTACCTGAGCCGCAGCGGCGAGTACGTGTACCAGGAGAACGACGCTCCGCGCGGACATCCCCGCGGCTCGTAGTCCGGCATCTCCGCGCCGGTCCGCGGATAGTCGGTCGCCTGCGACTCCCAGGTGATCAGCCCGTCCTTTACGAACACCTGCCAGGAGCAGGACCCCGTGCAGTTCACGCCATGGGTCGAGCGGACGACCTTGTCGTGCTGCCACCGTCCCCGATACGACCGCTCCCAAGCGCGGTCCTTGGCCACCAGCTGGCTCCATCCCTCGGCCGAGATCGGTCCGCGGCGGACGAACCGGTGCGCTTGAAGCAGAGGCGTCGCGCGGCTAGCCGATGGCAACTTCGTCCTCCTGCACCCGGCGAGCCCGTGAGGCGGCCACAGCCGGCGACGGCACGACCACGACCGCGCGATCGGCGTGCTGGATGACCTCGTGCGAGACGCTTCCCAGCAGCGACTTCAGCCCGGTCCGCCCCCGTGAGCCCATCACGATCGCCTGCGCGCCGAGCTTCTCGGCTTCGCCGAGGATGGCACGCGCGGTTGTGCTCGCCTGCGCACCCGCGACGGGCGTCGCCTCCAGTCCGTTCTCGTTGGCGAGTTCAGCGCCTTCGTGCGCGATCTCCTCAGCACGCCTGTCGCTGGCCTTGTCGACGGCCTCCGGATCCGGAGCCGCCGCGACCATCCCGAAGCCGAGGCTGGTCTGAGCCACCACCTCGATGAACGGCTCCCACACGGTGAGCACGGTCGCGGGCTGCCCGGGAAACAGTGCGGCCGCATGGCGGACCGCCGCGCGCGCGTCGTCTGAACCGTCGTAGCAGATGAGGATCATGGCGATCTCCTTGTCGACGCTCACGCTGCCGCGAGCCGGGTGGACGGGTGAATCGGTTGGGGCAGGGCCAGCCGACGCAGACGTTGCAGCGCGCGATGCTCGATCTGGCCGACCCGAGCCCGGCTCAAGTCACACCGGCACGCCACTTGATCGAGCGTCATCGGGGACGCGCCGCCGAGGCCGAAGCGCAGCTCCACCACGAGCCGATCGCGCTCGGGCAACCTTCCGAGCGCGCCCCGCAACCACTGGACGTCGACGTCAGCATCTTGGTCGAACGCGAGCTCCGCCGCTTCGTCGCGAACCAGGTCTCCCACTGCCAGTGCACCGTCGTCACCCACTGGGTCTTCCAGTGAGGCAACCGGTGCGGTCGCGCGCCGCAGCTGCTCAACGCGTAGCGCGGAAAGGCCAACGCGGATAGCGAGTTCAGCGGCCGTCGGCGGCCTTCCCAGTTCGTGCTGCATTTCAAGCTGAGCCCGCCTGATGCGCGCGACGTTGCTGCTCTGTCCGGCGGGCAGGCGAATCGGACGCCCGGTCTCGGCAACCGCCCTCGAGATCGCTTCGCGGATCCACCAGCTGGCGTAGGTCGAGAAGCGGCAGCCGTGTCGGTGATCGAAGCGCTCGGCGGCTCGGATCAACCCGACACATCCCTCTTGGACGAGGTCGAGCAACGACAGCTCACGCCGCGGATAGCGCCTGGCGATCGCGACGACCAGGCGCAGGTTCGAGTGAACCAGACGCTCCTTCGCCGCCGGGTCCCCCCGCTCGATCCGCTTCGCGAGCTCCCACTCTTCCCCAGCGGTCAGGAGCGGGTGCCGCCGGCACTCCCTCATCAGACGACTCAATCCGTCGAACTGCCGGTCACTGTCGCTGATTGATATGGATCTCGACATCAAAGTCACCGTACCTTCATCGTCTGGACCATCAATATCGACTCAGGCGCCACTTAGACGTGCACGGCGAGTTTTGCCGCGACCGTGTCTGTTCGCTGTCCGACGTCGGCGATGATGGTCGGCGCGCCGTCGAGTTCGGCCAGGGACGCGGGTACTGGCACATGATCATGTGCTCCAACTGAGCGGCTTCGGCCAGTAACCACCAGAGGTCCTCGCGCTGCCGAACGCTGACCTTCGGCTCAGTGACGGGTGGAGTGATCCCGACGTTCACGTCGGCATCCCCAGCTCCTCGCAGCGCTCCGCATGCTCGCGGGCGAGCCGTTCGGCGCGATGCCAGCTGCTCTCACCGACGAGGGCGCGAAGCCTTTGCTCATCCAGTCCACATCCCTGCTTCTTCAGCCAGGCCGGAAACAGGCCCAGGATCGTGAACCACGGGAACAGCAGCGACAGGATCACGTGGGGTTCCGGATCGGTGTCTGGCTCGAGCTCGCGGCACCATCTGAGCGACCATCGCGCCATGAACAACCAGACCGCGACCCCGGCGCACACCCAACCCCACCAGTGCATCACGCCGCACCCTGGGGGCTGTCGATTGAGGCTGAAGGATTTCGCGGCACGTCCTTCAGGAAAGCGCCGTCGACCCGCCGCCGCAGCCCGTATTTGCGCTGGATCGATCTGCGTTCCGGATCGCCAGTCTCTGCTGATCCGGTCCTGGTGCCTTACCGGGGCGGCTGTCTGCTGAGGGGTTCGCGGCCGGCCGGTTGTTCCGGTGCGTCCAGTTCGGGCGCGGGCGGTATGCCTAGCCGGGTGGGCTGCCCGGCCCCGACGCTGACGCGTTGGCCGTGATGGACGATCTCGAGTGGGTCCCCGTTAAGGAGCGAGTAGCGCGCATCCTCATCGCGGACATCGATCAGCAGTCGCCGGCCGCGCCAGATCACTCTGAACGCCACCCGCGTGAGCGTGTCAGGCAGACGCGGCGCGAAGTGAAGCACTTCGCATCCGTCACGCATGCCGCCGAACCCGCACATGAGCCCGATGCACGCTCCGGCGAGTGAGGCGATGTGCAGTCCGTCGCGAGTGTTGTGCTCCAGGTTGTCGAGGTCCATCAGCGCGGCCTCACCTACGTAGTCATAGGCCAGCGCCATGTGGCCGACCTCGGCGGCAATCACGGCTTGGGTGGAGGCCGATAGGGACGAGTCTCGGACTGTCAGCGTCTCGTAGTAGGCGAAGTTGCGTGCCTTCTGTTCGTCGGTGAATGCGTCGGGTCGGGTGAACATGGCGAGCACGAGGTCGGCCTGCTTGAGGACCTGCTTGCGGTACAGGTCGAAGTAGGGGAAGTGGGTCAGCAGCGGATACTGGTCGCGGGAGGTCTTGCCGAAATCCCAGCGGTCGTGCTCGAGGAAGCCCTCGGCCTGAGGATGGATTCCGCGCTCCGCGTCGTAAGGGATGACCATGAGCTGTGCGATATCGCGCCAGCTCGCCTTCTCCTGTTCGTCGACGCCGAGGCGGGTCGCGACGTCGGGATGGCGCTCGACCGCGTCCGCGGCCGCGAGCAGGTTCTGTTGGGCCATCAAGTTCGTGTAGACGTTGTTGTCCGCCACGGCGCTGTACTCGTCCGGGCCCGTGACGCCGTCGATCCGAAACCGTCCGGCCGCGTCGTTGTGACCGAGCGAGCGCCATAGCCTGGCGGTCTCCACCAGCAGCTCGGTCCCGATGTCGCGCGCGAACGCCGGGTCGTCGTGCGCGGCCTGGTAGCGGACGACCGCGCCGGCGATGTCCGCATTGACGTGGAACGCGGCGGTGCCGGCCGGCCAATAGCCCGAGCACTCCTGGCCGGCAATCGTGCGCCACGGAAAGGCGGCGCCTTCGAGCCCGAGTTGGCGGGCGCGCTCGCGGGCGAGATCGAGCGTCGCGTGGCGCCATCGCAGCGCGTCCGCGGCCGCGCGCGGTGCGGTGTAGGTCAGTACGTACAGCACGAACGTCTCGGTGTCCCAAAACGCGTGCCCGTCGTAGCCCGATCCGGTCAGGCCTTTGGCCGCGATCGCCCGCTGCTCGCCCCTGGCCGCAGCTTGGAGGATGTGAAACAGCGAGAAGCGGACCGCTTGCTGCAGCTCCGGGTCACCGTCGATCTCGATATCCGCGCGCTCCCAGAAGTCGTCGAGATACTCGCGCTGCTCCGAGACGAGCCGGTCCCAACCGCCGTGCTCGGCTTCGGCCAGCGCACCGCCGACCTGGTCGCGCATGGCCGGCAGCGATCGCTCGGAGGACCACCCGTAAGCGATGAACTTGACCAGCCGCAGCGGCCTACCCGGTGCGAGGTCAGCGGTGACCGTCAGCCGCGCGACGTCCTCGAAGGACTCGATCGAATGCCCGGTTCCGGGCGGACCGTCGATCTCGTGACCCATCGCGGTCGACACCCTGAGCCCGCTCGAGGCAGTCCTGTGCGTCAGCACCGCGCGCATGTCCCGACAATCGAAGGCCTCCGAGCGAAGCGGCGCGGAGAGCGCTGCCGCGGCGCGCGGGTCGCCGGCGGTTTCCGGCATCGACTCGTTGCTGACCAGCTCGGACTGGATTACGACCGGCATCGGCTCATCCAGCGGCTCGACTTCGTAATGGATCGCCGCGACCGCCCGACGGGCGAATGAGACCAGGCGCGTCGACGAGACTCGCACGGCCTTGCCGGTGGGAGACACCCATTCGGCGACCCGGTGCAGCGTCCCGGCCCGCATGTCCAGCACCCGTTGGTGGCGTCGGAGTTCGCCGTAGCGGACGTCGAATGGTTCGTCGGCGACAATCAGGCGGATGATCTTGCCGTTCGTCACATTGACCACCGTCTGACCCGACTCCGGATTGCCGTACCCGGCCTCGGCGTACGGCAGCGGATGCGTCTCATAGAGGCCGGCCAGGTACGTGCCCGGCAGGGCGAACGGCTCGCCCTCGTCGAGGTTGCCGCGCAGCCCGATGTGCCCGTTCGACAGCGCGAACAGCGACTCGGTCTGCGCGAGCCGGTCGAGGTCGAGCCCGGTCTCGTGCAGGACCCACGGCTCGACACCGAACGTACCCTGAGCGATCACCGCTGGTCGAACAGCTTACGTCCCGTTCGAGTCACCGGCTACCGCTGGCCTTGCGGACGTCGGCGACGATCCGGTGGGGGGCGAGATCGAAGAGCGCTCGGGCGGCCTGGCGGAGGCGATGCGTCGCCAGCGACAGGTGGCCGCCGTGGCGCCCGCGGAAGTGATGGAAGAGCAGATACGGCGTCGAGAGGAGCCCGAGGATGAGCGCCACGACAAGGAACGGGACAACGATGGTGAAGGCGATGACTGCCAGCGGCGGCCACACGAACAGCCCGAGGAGCACGACGACCGCCACCTTGACGGCGCGGAGCGCACCGGTGGCTGCGGCGGCTGCCTGCGAGACGTCCTCCTCGAGTGTCCCGGCGGCGGGATGTGCCTCGTGGGCGTCCGGCCCGCCTGGGGAGTTGATCTGATTGGAAGTGCTCATGTCGTCATCTTGCGCCCGCGTGGGCCTGCTCGCGTCCGGGTGCATGCCGCGTCAGGTCCCTAGTCCGGGTCCCCGCTGCCGGGACGATAGGCGGAGAACCGGAGCCCGCGTCGCTCCAGGTCCAGTCGCGCACCTCGGGCAGGTCTTCGAAATGCGTCGTCATGTACTCCCGGTTGCGGTCGAGCATCTCGGCGCATTCGTCCAGGAGAGCCTGTGTCGTCGGGAGCGGTCGGGACCTGCGCAGCACTTCGGCGGCGAGGTGGTAGCGGCTGATCCCGTTGCGCACCACCATGTCAAACGGGGTGGTCGTGGTGCCCTCCTCGTTGAAGCCGCGCACGTGGAACCTCCCGGGGTCGGGTCGACCATGAAGAATCTCGTGTATCGCCCGCTGATAGCCGTGGAAGGCGAACACCACGGGACGGGATCGAGTGAACAAGTCCACGAACGCCTGCTCGGACATTCCGTGCGGGTGAATGTCGGGCGGGAACAGCGTCATCAGGTCGACCACGTTCACGACGCGAACGCTCAACTCCGGGGCCCTGCTCCGGAGCCATCCGGCCGCCGCCACGACTTCCATCGTGGGGGTGTCACCCGCGCTTGCCAGCACGACTTCGGGTTCGTCGTCACCCTCATTGGACGCCCATTCCCAGATCGAGGCCCCGCGCGCGCAGTGCTCCATCGCCGAGTCGAAGTCGAGCCACTGCAGCTGCGGCTGCTTGTCGATGACAACGAGGTTCACATAGCCCTTGCTGCGGAAGCAGTGGTCGGCGACGGACAGCAGACAGTTCGCGTCGGGCGGGAGATAGACGCGCGAGACGTACCCCTTCTTTGAGAGCACGACGTCGATCAGCCCGGGGCCCTGGTGGCTGAAGCCGTTGTGATCGTTGCGCCAGCAGGTCGACGTCAGCAGGATGTTCAGCGAGGAGACCGGTTCGCGCCACGGGAGCTTTGTCGCCGCCTCGAGCCATTTCGTGTGCTGGACGGTCATCGATGCGGAGACCATCGCGAACGCCTCATAGGTGGCGAAGAGGCCGTGGCGGCCCGTCAGCAGGTACCCCTCGAGCCACCCTTGGCAGTTGTGTTCAGAGAGCACTTCCATCACACGACCATCGGCCGAGACGTGATCGTCGTTGGGCAGAATCTGCCCGACGAAGCATCGATTCTCGGTTTCGAACACCGCTCCCAGCCTGTTCGAGTTCGTCTCATCCGGGCAGAAGAGGCGGAAGTTCGCCTGCTCCCGGTTGGCGACGAACATGTCTCGCATCAATTGCCCAAGCTGCCTGGTCGACTCATGGCGCTCGGTTGCCGGCGTCGGCACCGGGACGGCATAGCTCCGCAGCTCGGGAATCGTCAGCTCGAGCCGCAGTCGCCCGCCGTTGGCATGCGGGCTCGCTCCCATCCGGAGCTCCCCGGACGGGGCAAGCTGGGCCAGTCGCGCCTGAAGCCTGCCGGTCTTGTCGAACAGCTCGGCCGGCTGATAGCTCTGCATCCATGCCTCGAGCATCGCGAGATGGCGGGGGTCGTTCCGCGGATTGGCAATCGGCACCTGGTGAGCCCGAAAGGTGCCCTCGACCGGCACCCCGTCGACTTCCTTGGGCCCCGTCCATCCCTTCGGAGTGCGCAGCACGATCGCCGGCCAGCGCGAGGTGCCGTTCGCCAAACCGCGCGTGCGGGCGTGGTGCTGGATGTCCCTGATCTGGGCGTAGCAAACATCGAGCGTGCGCCACAACAGACGATGAACGGACCTTGGCTCATCTCCGGCGACGAAGTGCACCGCGTAGCCATGGCCTTCCAGCAGCGAGGTGATGCTCTCGTCCGTGGCTCTTCCCAGCTCGGTCGGACCGGCGATCTTGTACCCGTTCAGATGCAGGATCGGAAGCACCGCGCCGTCGCGAGCCGGGTTCAGGTATTTGATGCCCTTCCACGATCCCTCGAGCGGACAGGTCTCGGCCTCTCCGTCACCGATGACGGCGGCGGCCACGAGGTGCGGGTTGTCGAATACTGCTCCGAAGGCGTGCGCGAGCACGTATCCGAGCTCGCCCCCCTCGTGGATCGAGCCGGGCGTTGGGACGCTGACGTGGCTGGGGACCCCTCCGGGCGTGGAGAACCGGCGGAACAGCAGCCGCAGCCCTTCCGCATCCTGCGTGACTTCGGGATACACCTCGGAATACGTGCCCTCGAGATAGACGTTGGCCAGGACCGCGGGTCCGCCGTGTCCCGGTCCGGCGAGGTAGATGACGCTTGCGCCCTCGTCCTGGATCAGGCGGTTGAGGTGCAGGTAGATCAGGCTCAGTCCGGGGGATGTTCCCCAGTGCCCGAGCAACCGAGGCTTGATGTGCTCCGGTCGAAGCGGCATTCTGAGCAGCGGGTTGTCCTGCAGGTAGATCTGGCCGACGGTCAGGTAGTTGGCAGCGCGCCAGTACGCGTCCAACCCTTCGAGCCTGTCTTCATCGATGGCGCTCACCGTTCCTCCTCTGTGCTTGCTCTCGCCCGCCTAGGACGAGCGCGTTCGTGTGCTGCGCGATCATCAGCTCCTCGTCGGTGGCGAT
>DATFDC010000345.1:0-5275 GCA_035252415.1 Solirubrobacteraceae bacterium | reverse complement strand
GGGCCGCGTCCGCACGGACCTGGCGGATCAGCAGGTCGAAGAACCCGTCTTGCTTCATGCGGCGGGGACGCGCGAGGCCGGCGCCGCGACCCCGGTGGCCAGCCGGGCGGCCAGCGTGGCCGATACGCCCGCGGTCTGCGCGATCGCGTGCTCGTCGACCAATTCGCGGACGTCTCCGCGCGAGTGGTAGTAGGGATAGTCGGGCCGCCAGATCAGGCAGGCCGGGACCCCGGCGTCGGTGAACGGCGCGTGGTCGGAGAACGTGCTGCGGACGTTCATGGTCCGGTCTGGCTCCCAGCCCTGGGCCCGCGCGGTGTCCACGGCGAGGTCGAGCAGCGCGGCGTCGGCACACCAGATCTGACGCTCCGATGGATACGCGCTGGCGATCCCGTCGAGGTTGACCATGCCCACGACATCTTCCATCTCCCGCGCGTGCGCGTGTACATAGGCGCTCGCCCCCCACACGCCGATCTCCTCGCAGGCCGAGGCGAGCAGCACGATCGTGCCTAGCTCGCCACCGTCGCGCAACACCCGCGCGGTCTCGAGCAGGCTGGCCAGGCCGCTGCCGTTGTCGTACACGCACGGCCCCTCGGCCTGGCTGTCGTAGTGGGCCGAGAGGATCACCTGGCCGGACTGAGAACCGGAGATCTGCCCCACCACGTTGTGCGCGGTGCGCTCGTGATAGCTCGCGTGATGGCTTAACCCGATCTCCACCGGCCGGCCACAGCTGAGCTCGGAGATCAGCACCCGCCCGTCCGGGTGCGAGATCGTCACGCCCGGGTAGGCGGTCGGGCGTCCCGGCCACGGGGGCTCGAGCGGCGGCGGGTAGAGCGCGCCGGTGAAGTTGCCCACGATGCCCTCGGGCGTCTCGCAGACGTGCACGAGTCCCGCGATCCCTCGCTCCTGGAGCACCCCGACCAGGTCGAACGGGAACATGCTGTGGACCACCACGACCTTCCCGGCCAGGTCGAGTCCCGCTGCGTCGATCCGCGAGAAATCGGCCTCGGCGGCGTCGCCCAGGTATACGGCCTGGCCGGCGATCTCGCCGGTGGCCGTGTACTGGAGCGGATGGCACTCGAATTCGCGTCCGTTCAGAACGCACGACGCCGAGGCCGCCTCGTATCCGAGGTACCGGAACGGCTCGAGCCGCACCTCATCCAGCCCGAGCGCCTTGAAGCGCTCGAGCAGGTAGTCGCGGGCCGCCGCCTCGCCCGGCGAGCCCGCGTAGCGATTGCCGATCGCGGCCAGGTCGTCGAGCGTCCGCCCGATGTCGGCCGGGTCGAGGCGTACGGCGTTGTCGTTCATCTCACGGCTTGCTGATCAGCGCGGATGCCGGCAGTCCCCACTTGGTCGCGTTGCTCTTGTAGTCCGGCGAGGAGAAGTACCACTGCATCCCGCTCTTCAGCTGCGCCTCGATCGGGCTGCCCTTCTTGACCGCGATCCCGAGTGGCGTCGAGGCCTCCGGATCGTCGAACACGACCTTGAACACGGGCTGCTTGTTCGCGATCAGGTGCTCGGTGATCGTGTCCTCGTACATCGCGTACAGGTTGCCGTTCTTGAGCGCCGGCACCTCCTGCGCGACCGCGGAATACGAGTGGATGTCAATCGCGGGCTTCCCCGCACTCTTGCACGCCTGGCTCGCCTTCTGGGAGAACTCGAGCTCGGTGGCCGCCCCGGTCAGGATGCCCACCGGCTTTCCGCACACGTCCATCCAACCATGGACCTTGGAGGCGTTCGAGCTGGTCACCATCAGCGACAGCGCGGTCTTCAGATAGTCGATGAAGTCGACCACCTTCTCGCGCGCGGCGGTGTCGTACACATCGGAGACGACCATGTCGGCTCGGCCGCTCTGCACGGCGGGGATCAGGCCGTCGAAGTCCGCCGTGGCCCACTTGAACTTCCAGCCGAGATGGTCCATGACCGACTTGACCATGTCGGGCTCGAACCCGACGATCGTGTTCGGATCGTCGGCTGCCCTCGAGCTGAACGGCGGGAAGTCCGCCGATGTGATGACCACGTAGGTCTTGCCGCTGCTCGCGGCGGCGGTGGACGTCGTGCTGCTGGCGGCGGCCGCAGGGGCTGAGCTCGAGCCGGCGCTCGAGCTGCTGTTGCTGCTGCTGCCGCAGGCGGCGATCAGGACTACAGCGGCCGCGCTGAGGGCGGCGAAGCGTAGGCGTGTCGCGAGCGTACTCATGTGGGGTTCTCCTCTCGTCTCCCTGGTATTACGGCGCCGCGGAGATCGCGATCCCCAACGGCTTCAGCTCACCCGCGTTGCATGGGTTTAGGTCCTGGGGGCAATTCGAAAGCGCCACCAGGATGTCGGCCTCGGCGCGGAAGGTGATGTAGTCCCCCGCGCGCGAGGTTGGCTCGGCGATCGACCAGCTCCCGTCCGGCTCGACCGGGCAGTTCATGAAGACGTTGAACGACATCGGCACATCGGCGCGGCCCAGCCCCCACGCCCCGATCGCCTCGACGAAGTTCTCGACGCAGCCGCGGTGATCGTCGACCCCGTAGCGGATCTTGTCGATCTCCGCGTTGCAGGACCCGGCCAGCATGTCGTGGCGCCCGCAGGTGTCCTCGACGATCCGCAGTAGCGGCCGGCTCAGCTCCGAGTACAGCGTGTGGCCCGTGGTGAAGTACACCGTGCCGTTCAGGCGGATCGTGGTCGAGGGCCACAACCGATCGGACAGATCAGGCAGCGCGAACGCGATCAGGTCGGCCACCTGCTGGCCTTGGAGGTCGGTGATCCGCAGCGTCTGGCCGCGAGACAGGGTGCGCGCGAGGCACTGCGCCGGCCCCAGTACGAAATCTTCGGCCAGGGCCGCGGTCGTCACCGCGCCTCCTGTTCGGCTGAGGCGGTGGCGCCGGCCATCCGGGCATCGATCAGGCTCAGGAACGCCCGGGTTCGCTCCTCCCGCGGGTTGCGGAACAGCTCCTCGGGCCTCCCCTCTTCGATCACGCAGCCGTCCTCCATGAACACGACCTTGTCGGCCCATTCGCGGGCGAACACGATCTCGTGGCTGACCACCACCATCGTCATCCCGGCCTCGGCCAGGCGGCGGATCAGCTGCAGGACCTCGCCCACGAGCTCGGGATCGAGGGCCGAGGTCGGCTCGTCGAAGAGCATCAACCGGGGATGGGTGGCGACCGCGCGGATGATCGCGATGCGTTGCTGCTGGCCGCCCGAGAGCTGATGGGGATAGTGGTTCTCGTACTCGGCCAGTCCCGCCCAGGCGAGCAGGCCGCGGGCCTCATGGCGGACCTCGGCGGGCTTGCGGCCGTACACCCGCACTGGCGCCTCGATGATGTTCTCCATCACCGTGAGGTGGTCGAACAGGTTGAAGTGCTGGAAGACCATCCCGATCCGGGCCTTGGCGCGGGCAGCCGCCGGGTCGCGGACCGGGACGAGCTTGCCGCCGCTGCGCCGGTAACCGACGTGCTCCCCCCCGACCAGGATCTCCCCGTCGTCGATGGTCTCCAGATGGTTGATCGTGCGCAGCAGCGTGGTCTTGCCCGAACCGCTCGGACCGATGAGGAACACCACGTTGCCGGGCTCGACGTCGAGCGAGACACCCTTGATCACCTCGTTGCCGTGGAACGCCTTGCGCACGTCGCGGATCTGCACGTAAGCCTCGCCGCTGCGGGCCGAAGCCTCCTGGGACGCCTGCAGTGCGCTAAGCAGCTCGGGCGAGGTCTCCCCGCGCGTCGCCGGCTGGGCCGGGATCTCGGCGCGGGAGGCCCGGCCGGTCAGCCTGGCGAGAACGCCGCGCGACTGACGCCGCCCGTGCGCCGGCTGCGCCCCGGCTTCGATCAGCCCGATCGTCGGGCGCAGCAGGCCGGCATCCCGAGCGCGGAGCGCGTACGCCTGCGCGGTGATCCGCGCCTTGCGCTCGACGTTCAGGCGCGCCTCGAGCCAGCTTTGGATGATCACCACGCCGGTGGTGGCGACCAGGTACAGGACGGCGGCCGCCGCGAACACCGGGACGTACTCGAAGTTGGTCGAGACAACCTGCTCGGAGCGCAGGGTCAGCTCGCCCACAGTGATCACCGACGCCAGCGAGGTGTTCTTGATGATGATGATCGCCTCGTTGGACATGGCCGGTGCGATCGTCCTGAGCGCCTGCGGGACCACCACTCGATGCAGCACCTGCCAGCGCTTGAGCCCGAGGGCGGCGGCCGCGTCGCGCTGGGTCTGCTTCACCGCCAGCAGGCCGCCGCGAATGATCTCGGCCATGAACGCGATCTCGTTGAGCGCCATGCCGATGATCGCCGTGGCCAACGCGCTCGTGTGGATCCCGATGAGCGGCAGGACGTTGTACCAGAACAAAAGCTGGAGCAGGATCGGGGTGCCGCGCATGACCCAGATGAACGGCACGGGCAGCCAGCGGACGATCCGGCTGCGCGACATGCGCATGAGCGCGACCCCGAGCGCGAACGGCAGCGCCGCGAAGAACGCCGCGAGCGAGATCTCGATCGCGATCAGCAGTCCCTGCCAGAGGAACCCAAGCGTCAGGTAGTGCGTGAACTGGCTCATCTAACAAACGCGGACGGCCGCGCACCTCCAGGACCTGTGCAGCGTATACAACGCAGAGTGGACATGCAACCTGAGGATTTGGCTCGTCGCACGAACGGTCATGATTCGGAGGTAGGCAGAAGCGGTGGAACGGCGCGGTCGACCATCACGTCGATCAGCACCGGCTCGGGACGGTTGATCGCTTTCGTGAGCGCGTCGGCCAACTCGCCGGGGTCGCTCACGCGGATGGCCGGACATCCGTACGACGCCGCGGCGGCCAGAAAGTCAACCCCCGGCAGCTCGAGGCTCGGCACGCCCTCCAGCCCGCCAAAGGCGGCCACCGATTCGAGGATCGCGTAGCGCGCGTTGTTGACCACGATGAACGTGACCGGCGTGCCGAGTCGCACGGCGCTCCATAGCGCCTGCGGGACGTACAGGGCCGAGCCGTCGCCGACCAGGCAGACCACCGGGCGGTCCGGCTGGGCGAGCTTGATCCCGACCGCGGCCGGCATCGCGAAGCCCAGCCCCCCGCTGGCCGAGGCGAAGAAGCTGGCCGGGCGGCGGATGCGGACGTGCCGGCGCAGGTCGTGGCGGTTGGACGGCGACTCCTCCACGAGCACGGCGTCGTCGGGGAGCACCTCGGCCAGCGTGGCCATCAGGAACGCCGGAGTGATCAGCGTCGCCTCCGAAGGCGCCGGCGGAGCGGCACGGCGGCCGGCGGCCCGGCCACCGGCCGCGCCGCTCGATGCTGTCCGCTCGAGC
>DATFDC010000344.1:0-4149 GCA_035252415.1 Solirubrobacteraceae bacterium | reverse complement strand
ACTCGCCACCTTAATGCTCGCCCTCGCGGTTTTTGGCATCAAGAACGGCTCGATCAACGCGGCCGTCGAGTTGATCTGCCTGTTCCTGGTGGTGATCTGGCTGGCGCTGCTCTACTGGACCTATGCCGACGCGCGGCGACGGATCGCCGATCCGCTGCTCGTGGGCTGCGCCACCGCGGCCTCGCTGTTCCCGTTCGTGGGGACGATCGTCTACATGATCGTCCGGCCGCCCGAGTACCTGGACGACGTGCGCGAGCGCGAGCTCGAGATCCAGGCGGCCGAGGCGCGACTGGCCGAGCTCGGCTACCAGGTCTGCCCGTATTGCGACTACGAGGTTGAGCGGGACTTCCTGCGCTGCCCGCACTGCATGCGCAAGCTCAAGGACCCATGCAGCTCGTGCGGCAAGCCGCTCGATCCGATGTGGAAGATCTGCCCGTTCTGCGAGGCCGAGGTCGGCTCCTCGGCGCCGACCACGCGGCGGTCCCGCCGGCGGCGCGAGTCAACCTCCGAGCAGCCGGTCGCAGGGGGGAGCGTGCGGGCCGAACGGACCAGCGCACCGACGCCCACGCCGGCACCCGCGGAACGCGGCGGCCCGTCCGCCGGCTGAGGCCCGCGCCTTCCGCATAGAGTCCCGGGCGCCACCCGACGCCAAGGAGACCCATGGACCGAACGCTGATACTCGTCAAGCCCGATGCCTTCGCGCGCAACCTGACCGGCGAGATCATCGCCCGGTTCGAGCGCAAGGGCCTGCGGCTGGTCGCGATGAGCCTGATGACCATGTCCCGCGATCTGGCCGCCCGCCACTACGCCGAGCACGAGGGCAAGGGGTTCTACGAAGAGCTCGTGACGTTCATCACCTCGGGGCCGCTCGTGGCCATGGTGCTCGAGGGCGACCAGGCCGTGGTGGCCGCTCGTCAGGTGATCGGCGCGACGAACCCGCTCGAGGCGACCACGGGCTCGATCCGCGGCGACTACGCGATCGAGGTCGGGCAGAACATGGTCCACGGCTCGGACTCGCCCGAGTCGGCCGCCCGCGAGGTGGCGCTGTTCTTCCCGTCAGACGACCTCTGAGCCGCGTTCGGTGAGCCGGTTGGTGCTCGCGTCGCGCTCGCCCCGGCGGCGGGCCATCCTCGAGCAGCTGGGCCTCGAGTTCTCGGTGCACGTGCCGGACGTCGAGGAGCTCGAGACCGGGCCGCCGCACGAGGTGGCCCTCGAGAACGCCTACCGCAAGGCCTCGGCGATCGCCTCGGCCGGCGCTGCTGATGGCCCGGTGCTGGGCGTCGACACCGTGGTGGCGCTGGGCGTGCGCCTGTACGGCAAGCCGGCCGATCCCGACGACGCCCGAGCCACGCTGATCGCCCTGGGCGGCCGCCGCCACGCGGTGGTCAGCGGGGTCTGCCTGATCGAGGACGGCCGGTCGCGTACGGCGGCGGCGCAGACCACGGTCGAGTTCCGGGCGCTGTCCGATGAGCTGATCGAGTGGTACGTGGCCACCGAGGAGTGGCGGGGCCGGGCGGGCGGCTACGCCATCCAGGGGCGCGGGGCGGCGCTGGTGGCCGCGATCGAAGGCGACTATCTCAACGTCGTCGGGCTGCCGGTGGCGACCCTGCTCGAGCTCTCGCCTGAGCTCCTGGGGGTATGAAGGGCCGGTTGCGAACCGGCCTGACGCGGATCGAGCCCGTACAATCGGTCCCGGACGGCGCTGGCAGCGTGGCGTGGCCTCCGGCACTCAGTACCCCGTCCGCTGCTCCCTCTTACCTGGGTTATCTATGGGCTTCTTCACGTACCTGACCGGTTTCGGCGGTCGCGACATGGCGGTCGATCTGGGGACCGCCAACACGCTCGTTTATGTACGCGGGCGGGGGATCGTGCTGTCCGAGCCGAGCGTGGTCGCGGTCGACTCGCGGACCGGCGAGGTCCACGCGGTCGGCATCGAGGCCAAGCGGATGCTCGGGCGCACCCCGGGCACGATCCAGGCCATCCGGCCTTTGAAAGACGGCGTGATCGCCGACTTCGAGGTCACCGAGGAGATGCTCCGGCATTTGATCCAGAAGGTCCACCAGAATCGCTGGGCCCACCCTCGGGTCGTGGTTTGCGTGCCCTCCGGGGTCACGGGCGTCGAGAAGCGCGCGGTCGAGGAGGCGTGTTTGTCTGCCGGCGCCCGCCAGGCCTACCTGATCGAGGAGCCGATGGCGGCGGCGATCGGCGCCGGGCTGCCGGTCGGCGAGCCGACCGGCTCGATGGTGGTCGACATCGGCGGCGGGACCAGCGAGGTGGCGGTCATCTCGCTCGGCGGGATAGTGGTCTCACAGTCGATCCGGGTCGGCGGCGACGAGCTCGACGAATCGATCATGAACTACGTCAAGCGCGAGTACAAGCTGCTGATCGGCCAGCAGACGGCCGAGGAGGTCAAGCTCGAGATCGGCTCGGCGTATCCCCTCGGCGAGGAGGTCCAGGCCGAGATCCGGGGCCGCGACATGGTCTCCGGCCTGCCCAAGACCGTGGTCCTGACCAGCGAGGAGATTCGCGGCGCGCTCGAGGAGCCGGTCACCCAGATAATCGACGCGGTCAAGGAGACCCTCGACCGCACCCCACCCGAGCTTGCCTCCGACATCATGGATCGTGGCATCATGCTGGCGGGAGGAGGCTCGCTGCTCCAGGGGCTCGACGAGCGGCTGCGTCACGAGACGCAGATGCCCGCGCACCTGGCCGAGTCACCGCTGACCTGTGTGGCGGTTGGCTCGGGGAGATCGTTGGAGGAATTCGAAGCGATCCACCGTTCGAGCAAGAATTCACGCAACAGGCGCCGTCGGTACTAGTTTGCCGAGACGGCGAGCGGCACGATCTTGGAGACTTACACCACGTGCATGACAAGCAAGTTCGGCGGCGACGGGTGGTCCTGGTACTGCTCGTTGCGGTCTCCCTGATCCTGCTAACGGCGTACTTCGGCGAGACGCCGTCGAGCCCGCTCCACAACGTCCAGCGCGGCGTGGTGGAGGTCCTGTCCCCGGTCGAGCAGGGCGCCAACACGGTGCTCGCGCCCGTCCGCTCGGTGGCCGGCTGGGTGTCGGACACCCTCCACGCGAAGTCCCAGGTCAAGGACCTGCAAACGCAGGTGCGGAGCCTCAATCAACAGCTCGCCCAGGCCAAGGGAGCCGAGCAGCAGAACCGGCAGCTGAGCAACCTGGTCCACCTCGACGACAGCATCGGCGTTCAGTCCTACCATCCGGTGACCGCGCAGGTCATCGCTCGGGATCCCCTGCTCTGGTACCAGACGGTAGAGGTCGACCGGGGCTCCGACGACGGCATCCAGATACACGACCCCGTGATCGCGGACAAGGCGCTGGTCGGCGAGGTGAGCGAGGTCTCGCCGACCGCCTCGTGGGTGTCTCTGATCACCGATCACACGGTGTCGGTGACCGCCCGCGTGACCGACACCAACGGCGACACCGGCGAGCTCATCCCGGCTGTGGGCAACCCCAACCAGCTCGTACTCCAGTACCTCCAGCCCCCCAACCCGGCCCAGATCGAGAACGGCCCGCAGCAGAATGATCTGGTCGTGACCGCGGGCTTCCGCTCCAACTCGCTCGAGTCGTATTTCCCGGCCAACATCCCCATCGGCACCGTCGCTCCGGTCAACGAGAACCAGTTGTTCAACGATGGTGAGGTCCAGGTCACCCCCGCCGCGGATCTCCGCCACTTCGACGTCGCCCAGATCCTGACCAAGCCCCAGCCAGGCACCGAGCGGGCCGCGCTGCCGTGACCGAGGTTCGCAACGCGGTCAAGCTCCCGCTCCGCCTGTTCCTGCTCGGCTTCTTCGCGGTGGTCGTGCAGGAGTCGGCGATCTCGCAGGTGTCGATCTTCGGCGTGAGCGCCGACATCACGCCGCTCGTGGTCATGTCAGTCGGGCTGCTGTGCGGCTCGCTCACCGGAGCCATCTTCGGCTTCTTCACCGGGCTCATGATCGACCTGGTGCTCGTGCAGACGCTCGGCGTGACCTCGCTGCTCTACATCGCGATCGGCTACTGGGCCGGACGCCTGCGCGAGCTGCGCGACCCCTCGCACGAACTCGTGCCGCTGGCCGGCGGCGCGGTGGCCTCGGCCTTCGCCGGGCTGGGGATGGCCCTGATCAAGTTCCTGCTCGGGGTC
>DATFDC010000343.1:0-12090 GCA_035252415.1 Solirubrobacteraceae bacterium | reverse complement strand
ACGCGAGAACCTGTGCGTCAACGCCCGCTTCACGGGCCGCGACATCGACGGGGGCTACGCCGAGCTGACGGTGGCCGACGAGCGCTACTGCCTCCCCCTCCCCGACGAGACCGACTTTCCCACCGAGCGCGTGGCGCCCCTGCTCTGCGGCGGGCTGATCGGCTACCGCGCGCTGCGCTTCACCGACGAGGCGCACAACCTGGGGCTCTACGGCTTCGGCTCGGCCGCGCACATGATCGCCCAGGTCGCCACCTACCAGGGACGCAGGGTCTTCGCGTTCACCAGGCCGAGAGACGAAGCCACCCAGAACTTCGCAAGACACCTCGGGGCCACATGGGCGGGCGGCTCCGACGAACAGCCCCCCGAGCAACTCGACGCCGCGATCATCTTCGCCAGCGCCGGCGAACTGATCCCCCAAGCCCTCACAACCCTCGCCCCCGGAGGCGCAATCATCACCGCCGGCATCCACATGACCGACATCCCGAGCTTCCCCTACGAAGACCTCTGGCACGAGCGCAGCATCCGCTCGGTCGCCAACCTCACGCGCCAGGACGGCAAGGAGTTCCTCGCACTCGCCCCCAAGGTCCCGGTGAAGACGACCGTCACCACGTACCCGCTCACGAAAGCCGAGCAGGCGCTCACAGACCTCAGAGCCGGTGCCTTCGATGGCAGCGCGGTGATCGTGCCCTGACCCGGCGCCGCGTCGCGAACCGGCCCCGACCGACTACGCTCCATGACATGCCCCTGATCCCGATGGTGATTGAACGGACCGCGCGTGGCGAGCGCGAGTTCGACATCTATAGCCGCCTGCTCAACGAGCGGATCGTCTTCCTCGGCACCCCGATCGACGACACGATCGCGAACCTGATCGTCGCGCAGCTCCTGCATCTCGAGTCCCAGGACCCCGACAAGGACATCTCGATCTACATCAACTGCCCCGGCGGCTCGATCTACTCAGGCCTGGCCATCTACGACACGATGCAGTTCATCAAGCCGGAGATCCAGACGATCTGCGTCGGGATCGCGATGTCGATGGGCTCGCTGCTCCTCACCGGCGGCACCAAGGGCAAGCGCTTCTCGCTGCCCAACAGCCGCATCCTCATCCACCAGCCGTCGGCCGGGTTCGAGGGTCAGTCAACCGATATCGAGATCCACGCCCGGGAGATCCTCAACATCCGCCGGCGCACCGACGAGATCTATGCCCACCACACCGGCCAGTCGGTCGAGCAGGTGCACGCGGACATGGAGCGCGACCGCTTCTTCAAGGCGAACGAGGCGGTCGAGTACGGACTGATCGACCGCGTGATCGAGCACCACTGACGCCCGTGCAGTCACCCCGTGTCCGGACGGGGTACCTGGTCCCAGGGACGCCGCGAAGCGGCCCAGCTAAGTAGCCGGCGCGCGCCGGATCCGCCCCGAGCCCTGCCCGCGCGTCTCGGGCGGCTCGGGCATGGTCGGGCGCGTGAACGCCCACACGAGCATGAGGATGCCGAACACGAGCATCCCGATGCCGGTCCACAGGTCGACGTTGATCCCGGCCGCCTTGGTCTTGATCTGGTGCGAGCCGAAGATCCCCAGCGCGATCAGGATCAGCGAGTAGAGAATGAACAGGGCGCCGATCAGGCGGCGGATGTCGAACTTGTTGGCCGCCCGCGCCGCCTCGGCCTCGTCCTCGTCGGACTCGCCGGTCGGTGCCATCGGCTCCTCGCGGCGGGACCAGCGCTGACGTTTCTCCTGTGGGGACATCGGTCGGCTCCTAGATGAAGATGATGTTCAGCACGATCACGATCGCGATCACCACGGCGCCGAGCAGCACCGGCGAACGCCACCACAACCGGTCGCGCGGATCTTCGTCGACCGTGCGCTCTTCCTTGCTGGTCTGGCCCCAGACGAGCCCCTTCAACTCCTCCACCGGCTTGGGCTTGGTCACCAGCGACACCACCACCAGCACCACGGTGCCCACGATGAAGGCCCAGATCGACTGCCAGAAGCTCGCGCTGAGCGCCGAGCCGAAGTGGAAGATCACGTTGTAGGCGGCCAGGCGGTTGACCCCATAGGCGGTTGCCGTCCCGGCGACCAGGCTCCAGAACCCGCCCCATGCCGTGGCCCGCTTCCAGAACATCGCGACGATGAACGTTGTGAACAGCGGCACGTTGAAGATCGAGAACAGCGTCTGGATGTAATTCATCATGTTCGAGTAGCCCTTGGCGATGAACGCCGTGAGGATCGAAATGAGAATTCCTCCGATGGTCACCAGTCGGCCCCAGCGCAGGTAGAACGCCGGGTCGCGGTCCTTCCAGATGTACGGCTGGATCAGGTCGTACGTCACCACCGTGTTGAACGCCGTGACGTTCGCGGCAACGCCGGCCATGAAGGCGGCGATCAGGGCGACGATCGCGACCCCCAGCATCCCCTCGGGGAAGAACTGGTTGATCAGGTGCGGGATCGCGGTGTTGTACTGGAGCGAGAGGTCCTTGCCGACGCCCAGGCCGTGCACGGTGGCGACCGCGATCAGGCCCGGCAGGATGATGATGAACGGGAAGAACGTCTTCGGGTACGCCGCGATCAACGGGGTGCGGCGGGCCGCGGACAGATTCTTGGCCGACAGGGCGCGCTGTACCTCGGCGAAGTTCGTCGTCCAGTAGCCGAAGCTGACCACGAAGCCCAGGCCGAAGACGACCCCGATCCAGTTGGCCTTCAGCGGGTTCGTGGGGTGATGGGTGCTCAGCCCCTTCCACGCGTGCAGACCGGCGTTTCCGAGCGCAGGCAGTTCCTTGATCCGGTGCTCGACGCCGGACCAGCCGCCGGCCGCGTGCAGCGCGACCAGGGTCAGCGGCAGCAGCGCCGCGATGATCACGAAGAACTGGAGCACCTCGTTGTAGATGGCCGAGGTGAGACCGCCGAGCGTGATGTAGATCAGCACGATCGCCGCGGCGGCCAGGATCGAGCCGCCGACCGGCCACCCCAGCAGCAGGTGAATGATCAGAGCCAGCGCGAACAGGTTCACGCCGCCGATCAGCACGGTGGCCACCGCGAAGGTCAGCGCATTGAAGATGTGCGCGGCGGCGCCGAAGCGCATGCGCAGGTACTCCGGGACCGAACGGACCTTGGCGCCGTAGTAGAACGGCATCATCACCAGCCCGAGGAAGACCATCGCGGGCACGGCGCCGATCCAGTAATAGTGAACGGCAGCCACGCCGTACTGGGCGCCATTGGCGGACTGCCCGAGGATCTCGAGCGCGCCCAGGTTCGCGGCCATGAAGGCAAGACCGGTGATCCAGGCCGGCAGCGAGCGACCGGACAGGAAGAAGTCGAGGTCGGTCTTGATCGAGAGCTTCGCGATGAACCCGATACCGAGGACCACCACGAAATAGATCGCGATGATTATGTAGTCGACGGTGCCGGGATGCAGTCGCAGCATGGGCCTCTCCTAGGAGAGGCCTCTACCCGGTCAAGCGAACGCTCACACGCCCGCGGTGGCTTCCACCTTGTTCGCCGCCTCCACGTGGGTGACCGGCAGGCCGAGACCGCGCGCCTTGCTGACCAGGTCGAGCTTGAGCCAGCGCGAGATGCCCAGCGGCAGGGTCGAGATGATGATCTCGTCGAAATTGCCGAGGTTGACCGCGTCCTGGATCGCGCTGAGCGGCTCTGCGTCGCCGACGCTGCCGGTGACCTCGTGCCCCGCCTCCTGCGACAGCTTGGGCAGCGCGACCTCCAACACGCGCTGAGCCTCATCGGCTCCTGTGTCCTCCGGGTCGACCAGCTTGTGCATCCCGCGCGCCCGCTGCGGCACCACGAGGTGGAACCTCGCCGGACCGCGCGCAGCCCGCGCGCGTACGGCATCGAGCAGACCTGGCGTTGCCGCGGTCTGGTGCGCGACGACGAGGACGTGGGCCGGCTCTGACATGACTCACCTCCGAGAGAGATGGACCGGTGCCCCGAGTATTCCACCGGGTTGCGAACGTCACAAGGGAAATGAGTGGCCTCGCCTGCGGCGAGTCATCCCTGGGACCGGGCACCCCGTCCGGTCAGGGATCGCGCCCCCCTCAGTCGAGCCGGTACTCGCCGCGCGCGACGATCACCGCCGAACCGCCGACCATGACGCGCTCGATCGCATCTGCCGTACCGTCGACTCGCGCGCGCAACACGGAGGGCCGCCCGATCTCGACCCCCTGCACGATCTCGATCTCGCTCCCGTAGGCGATCCGCCCGTGCCTGGCCAGGTGCACGGCCAGCGGGCCAGCCGCCGAGCCGGTCGCCGGGTCCTCGGCCACCCCGAGCGCGGGTCCGAACATGCGCGTCTTCCACCGCTCGCCCGAGCCGGCGAAGCAGCTGATCCCATACGCACCCAGACGCTCGAGTGCGCCGATGTCGGGCCGCAGCGCCGCGACCGCGTCGCCATCCGGCAGCTCGACGTACACGTGCACCGGGCCGTTGGGGTAGCCCTCGATCGGGAGCAGCCCGTCGCGATCCCCGGAGACCCCCAGCGCAGCCAGCAGTGCGTCCGCGGCAGGAAACTCCTCAACCGTCGGGATCGGCTGCTCCATCTCGCCGTAGACCGGATCGGCGCCACCCCCACCGCGGGTCAGCCTGACCGGGACCACCCCGAGCCCGGTCTCGAGCCGCACCACGGGTGAGCCCATGGCCCGGCCGACCACGAACGCCGCGCCCAGGATCGGGTGGCCGGCGAACGGCAGCTCCAGCGCGGGCGTGAAGATCCGCACCCTGAGGTGAGCCTGCTCGGATCGCAGCACGAACACGGTCTCGGACAGGTTCAGCTCGCGCGCCGCGCGTTGCATGACCTCGGCCGACAGGCCGGTGGCGTCGGTGAACACGGCCACCGGGTTGCCCTGCAGCGGGGTGTCGGTGAACACGTCGACGACCGTGTAACGGCGCATCGTCATGACGCCTGCGCCATCTCGAGCAGCGTTGTCACCGTGGTCCAGTTGCGCGACGTGGCGCGGACTCCCAGGCCGTTCGCGGCCAGCTTCGCCCACAGCTTCGACCGGGCCGCGCCCGCCGGATGCCACGAGTACACCTCGCGCCCGACCGCCACCACCTGCTCCCCGCCCGTGGCAAGCTCGGCGATCCGCTGCACCGCGGAGGCGTCGGGCTTCGCCTCCAAGAAGCCAACCTGGTAGCGCTTGGGATCGCTCGCCACGTCACCGAGCGGGTTGCGCGCCACCACCTCGGCCAGGTCCTCGCCCGTGCGCACGATCACGTCGACCTCGAACCCGAACCGCTCGGCGATCAACGCTTCGGCTTGCGCCCCGACCTTGGCCGGCGCGACGCGGCTCGTGAGAACGACGTTGCCGCTCTGCACGTAGGTCCGGACGTCCGCGAACCCCGCTTCTCCCAGGGCTGTACGCAGTTCGGGCATCGGTACACGCTTGCGCGGGCCGATGTTGATGCCACGCAACAGGAGGATTCGTGAGCTTTTTGGGGGCACGTTGCGGGTTACTACGGATCCGGTTGCGGGCCTCAACGGATGAAGGTCTGAGCCCAAGCGCCGATGTCATTCTCGCGAGCCGGAACTTGAGTCCGGCGGCAAATTTCCCTCGAGAATACGGAGTCCTTTCAATGCGGAAAGCCAAGGACAAGCCCGGACGGATGTCGGCCCAGGAGACGCTTGAGCTGTGGACGCAGTACGAGCAGACTGGCGATGCCCGGATCCGGGACCGCCTGGTCCTCACCTTCGCCCCGATGGTGAAGTACATCGTCTACAAGAAGGCGCGCGAGATCCCGGCGCGCTGCGAGGTGGAGGATTTCATCTCGTGCGGCCTGGAGGCCCTGATCCGGTCTATCGACCGCTACGACCCCGCCAAGGGCGCCACGCTCGAGCAGTTCGCGTGGACCCGGATCCACGGGGCCGTGCTCGACGAGCTGCGCCGCAACGACTGGGCCCCCCGCTCGCTGCGCCGCTGGGACCGTGACATCAACAAGGCCTCCGAGCAGTTCGTCGGCCTGTACGGGCGCAAGCCCAACCGCGAAGAGCTGAGCGAGTCGCTCGGCATCTCGGCCCAGGACCTGATGACCCGCCAGGACGAGATCGCGCGCTCCCACGTGGGCTCGCTGAACACCGTGGTCCTGGCCGAGGACGACACGACGATCGAGCGGATCGACACCCTGCATTCCGAGGACCGTGACTTCGATCCCGAGCACTCGGCGATGCGCTCAGATGCCAAGGCGCGCTTTCGGCAGGCGTTCGAGCGGCTCCCCGAGCGCGAGCGCAAGGTGGCCGTCCTCCTGTACGTCTACAACCTCACCCTGCGCGAGATCGGCGAGATCCTCGGCGTCACCGAGAGCCGCGTCTGCCAGATCCACGGGCAGATCACCAAGAAGCTGCGCGCCGAGCTCGAAGTCGACGAGTCGCTGTTCAGCGAGGTGGCGTAGCCGGGAACTCCGGCAGGTCCCCGGCTGCTGCCGCCTCGGCAGCAGCCTGGTTTTCCTTCTTGACCTCGAGCCAGATCTCCTCGCGATAGACGGGGATCGAGCGCGGGGCATCGATCCCGATCCGGACGGTCTGCCCGCGGACCTCGAGGATCTCGATCACCGTGTGGTCGCCGAGCATGATGCGCTCGCCGGCGCGACGGCTGATCCTCAGCATCAGGCGCCGTTGGCCGCCGCGCTGCCGGCCCCGCGTCCCGGAAACAGGGGGACGCGAAGCTCGCAACCGGGGGCCTGATTGATCACTTGCCAAGCCTGCCCGGCGCTCACCAGGATGGGCGCCTTGAGGTTGGCCGTGAAGTCCTCCGGCGCCGGCGCGGCCCGCACGGTCACGTAGACATCCATCGAGCCCGAGGTATCGAGCCCGAGGCGCTCCGCGTCCTCGTCGATGACCTCCACCGCGAAGTCGGCAAAGAACCGGTGCGGGTTGGTCACCGGCAGCGCGAGCGTCGGGTCATCGAGCGACTGCAGCCACAGAAACGGCGCGTCGGGATCGTCGGCGATCAGCGCGTAGCGCGATCCGGTCAGGCCGATGAGGCCCTCGGGGAACTCGAGTACCGACGCGGGGTCGACCTCGAGTTGGCCGAAGCGCGAGCTTTCGATCGTCAGCGACACTACGCGGCGGAACTCTAGCCGCTGAGGAAGTCCATCAGCGTCTGCTGCACGATGTGGGCGCCGGCCTGCAGCGCAGCCGTCAAGGCCGCCTGCTGGGTCGAGAAGTCGACCTCGGTCTGGGCCATGTCGGCATCCTGGACATCGGACAGGCTCTGCGCGTCGCTGGCCTGGAGCGACTGGATCCGCGACGCGGCCATCTGGAGGCGGTTCGTCGTCGCGCCCAGGTCCGCGGTGAGGCCGGTGAGCGAGCCCAGGTTCGTGTCGAGCTGCGAGAGGCTCGAGCTCAGCGCGCCCTGGTTCCCCGACTGCATCGCGTCGGAGATGTTGCGCAGGGTGTTCAGCAGCTTGTTGTCGCCGGCGGGCTGTCCCGACACGGTCTGGCCGGTGCCGAGCACCGAAGACAGGTCGGCGTTCACGGCCAGCGAGGTGTTCGGCCCGATCTGACGCGTCACCTGCCCGGTGTCGCCGGCGTAGGCGTCGTTGGCGCCCGCCTGGTAGGGCGACGTGCCGGTGGCGGCGCCGGCGAAGATGTACTGGCCGTTGTACTGGGTGTTGGCGTCCTGCTTGATCTGGTCGATCAGCTGGTTGACCTCGGCGGCGTCCGCCGACAGGTCCGTTTGCGACTGGGTGCCGTTGGAGGCGCCAACGACCAGCTCGCGAACCCGCTGCACGGCGTTGGTGATGTCCGACAGCGCCGCGTTGCCGGTCTGGGCCCAGCCGGTCCCGTCGACGACGTTGTTCGAATAGCTGGTGAGATTGCCGAGCTGGTTGTTCAGCTGCAGCGCCAGGCTGGTGCCGTATGGATTGTCCGACGGCTGGTTGATCTTCTTGCCGGTCGACAGCTCCTGCTGGGTCGTGTCGATCCGGTCGAGCGCCTGGTTGATGTTGGCCAGGAGGTTCGACGCGGTCATCTGCTGGGTGACGCGGCCGATCATCAGATGCCCCCGCCGACCTGGTTGATCAGGGTGCTGAGCGTCTCATCGATCGCGTTCATGACGCGCGCCGACGCCTGGTAGGCCTGCTGATACTGGATCAGGTTGGTCATCTCCTCGTCGAGCGAGACACCCGAGACGCTCTGGCGCTGATTGCTGATCGCTGAGAGCAGTGACTGTGAGGTCTGCTGTGCGCTGTTCGCCGCGTGGACGTCCGAGCCAATCTGGGTGACGAACGCGTTGTAGGCCTGGTCGGCGGCGCCGCCGGTCAGATTGGCCGCCGCGCCGGCCTCGGCGGCGGTGTACGGCGGGTTGGCGCTGCTCAGGCTCGAGTTCACCGCGATCGTGCCCGCGGTGGTCCCGGCGGGGTCGAAGAACGGGGGCGCGGTCGCGCCGGCTGCGTCGGCGCCGGCGATCGCGCCGTTGACCGTGCTCACCAGCTGGTTGGCCACGCCGTCGAGCGTGGCGGCGTAGTCGGCGATCTTGCCCGCGCCGGTGGTGGCGTCGTACAGGCCGAGCAGCGAGCCCAGGGTCCCGCCCGAGCCGCTCAGGTTGGCGTCGGTGACGTTGTCGGCCAGGTCGACCGTGGAGCCGTTGACCAGGGGCGTGGCGTCCGCGGTCCCGTTCGCGGCCGCGATCGCCGCGTTGCCGAAGCTCACGTTGACCATGCCGTTGGATTGCTGGCTCACGTAGACGTTGGAGTACTGCGAGAGGTCGTCGAGCAGTTGGTCGCGCTGGTCGAGCAGGGTGTTGGCGTCCAGGCCACTGGTCTTGGCCGCGGCGATCTGCTGGTTGAGCGTGGCGATCTGCTTGGCGTCGGTGGCCACCGGGCCGGTGGTCGGGTCGGTCAGCGTCGTGAACTGGCCGGTGACCTGGGATTCCTGGGTCGAGAGCTCGCCCGACAGCGTGTTGAGGTTCTCGGCCACGGTCTTCCCGGCGCCCAGCACGGCGCTCATCGCGCCCTGGTTGGTGGGATCGTTCTGGAGCCCGCTGAACGCGGTCCAGAACTGGTTCAGCGCGGTCGAGAGCCCGCTCCCGCCCGGCTCTCCCAGGGCCGACTGGACCTGGCCGAGCAGCGTCGAGGCAGTGTTGTTGCCGCTCGTCTGCGAGTTCTGGTTGCGGTACGAGCTGTCCAGGAACTGGTCTCGGACCCGGCCGATCGTGGTGATGTCCACGCCGAGGCCGAGCTGGGAGCCGGCCCCGGTGACGCTCGAGAGGGTCTGGATCGTCAGCGGGTTGCGCTCGGTCAGGTTCACCTGCTGGCGCGTGTAGCCCGGCGTGTTGGCGTTGGCGATGTTCTGGCCGGTCGTGTCGATCGCCGCCTGCGCGGCTTCGAGACCGCTCAGAGCGGTGTTCAGGCCGGAATAGCTGGGGATCGTCATCGCTCGCTCACACTTCTAGGTCGAACACTCGGCGGCCCGTGTGCTGGACCGTGCTCGTGGCCAGCCGATCGCCGCCGGCGTTGTAGCTCTCATCGCCGCCGATGCCGGCCAACTTGAGCAAATGGTCGAGAAAGGCCAGTTCCTGGGTCATCAGCGCGCGGTTGACGTGATGCTCGCGCTGGACGGTCTCGAGCAGCCCGCGCAACTCGGAGCTGCGGGCGCCGGCCTGGAGCGCGGACTCGGGATCCATCAGCGTCTCGAGCAGCGCCAGCGTGACCGAGCCTCCGGGGACGCCGAGCCGGGTGCCGGCCCGCTGGAGAAGGTGCAGGCGCTGGTTCTCGAGCAGCTGGCGACGCTGGAGCTCGGCCTGGAGGACGCCGGTCAGCTGAACCACCCCGCGGACGTCGCGGTTGCGGATCGCCGCGCCCTGCTCGAGCACGACTCCAAGCAGGCGCCGGGCGGCGACCAGCTGGGCCTCGAGATGGGCGAGCACCTCGTTGGTGAGGGCCGCGTCGGACTGCGGGTGCAGAACCGGGCTGTTCATTTCTTCTCCCCGATCTGCGGATCGAGCGCGCGGGCGAGCTGGTAGGCCATCCCGGTGCCGCCGCCGGACATGATGCTCTGGGTGAGCGCGGTCGGGATCAGGCTGGCGAACGCGTTCGTGCTCGGATCGGAGCCGAGAAGGCCCCCGCTCCCGGAGGAGGAATCGCTCGAATCGCCGGAGCCGCTCGAGTCGCCACCCGGGCTGGTCACGGTGGCGGCGAGCTGCTGGGTGAGCTGCTGCATGAGGACGTCCTCGAAGCCGAGCGCCTCCTGGTAGGCCTGCTTGGCCTTCGCGTCGCCGTTGCGGATGTCCGCCGGCAGCAGCGCGGAATCGATCGGGGGCAGGTTTGCGGCCGGCAGCGAGCTCATGGCTTGATCTGGTTGGCGATCTGGAGCATCTGAGCCTGGTACTGCACCGCCTGGCTGCTCATCTCGTATTCCTTCTGGGCGGTCATCATCTTGGCCATCTCGGCGCCCATGTCGACGTTCGAGCCCTCGAGCGCGCCCTGCTGGAGGGTCGCGTTCTTGGCCGTCCGGATCGCACCGCTGGCCGCGGTCGCGCTGAAGATGCTGTCGCCGTCGGCGACCAGGCCGTCGGGGGCGGGCACGTCGACGAGCGAGATCTTGCCGACGGTCTTGCCGGCCGCCTGGACCGTGCCGTTCGACGCGATCGTGACCTCGTCGGTGCTGACGCCTGCCGGGATCGTGATCGGCGGCTGGACCAGCATGCCCTCCTGGGTGGTGAGCTGGCGCTTGGCGTTCAGCTCCAGGCGGCCGTTGCGGGTCAGGCCGATTGAGCCGTCCGGGCGGCGGACCTCGAGGTAGCCGGGGCCCTGGACGGCCACGTCGAGCTGGCGCTTGGTCTCGTTGATCGCGCCCTGGCTCTGGTCGCGGCCCACGATCGCGGAAGCGCTGCCGGCGCCGGTCGGCACGGTCGATCCGTAGGCGCCGTTGGAGTAGAGAAGGTCGTGGAAGCCGACCACCGTGGACTGGTAGCCCGGCGTGTCGAGGTTCGCCATGTCGTTGGAGATGGCGTCGAACTGGTTCTGCTGGGCCTCCATGCCGGAGGCGGCGGAGAAAAGACCTTCGAGCATTGCTTACCCTCCGAGTGAGGCGACCGACCCGGCGCTCTCCTGCATCGTCGAGTCGATTGTCTGGATCGCGTTCTCGCCGGCCTGGTAGGTCTGGAGCGCGCTGATCATGTGGATCATGGTCTTGACCGGGTCGACCGAGGAGTCCTCGAGCTCGCCCTGCTTGACCGTGCCGGTGCCCTTGCCGCCGGCCGTGCCGCTGAAGTAGTTGTCGCCCTGCTTGGCGACGTTGGTCACGTTGAACACCCCGAGCGAGGAGGCTGGCACGGTGCCCTGGGCGCTGACCGTGATCGTCGCGCCGTTCTGCGAGAGCACCTGGTTACCCTGCCCGTCGACCAGCTGGCCCTGCGCGTTGGCCTGGAACTGCCCCCCGCGCGTGTAGCGGATGCCCTGCGGGGTGCGCACCGCGAAGAAGCCCTGGCCGGCGATGCCGAAGTCGAGCGGCTGCCCGGTCGAGTGCAGCGTGGACGGAGTCAGGTTGGTCACCGGGGCGCCAAGCTGGACGCCGGTGTTGATCTGACCGATCGGCTGGCCCGTGGCCGTGTTGGCCAGGAGCATCGCGCCGAAGCTCGACTGGACCGAGGAATCTGACTTGTAGCCGGGCGTCGAGGCGTTCGAGAGATCGTTGGCCAGCTGATCCTCTCGGACCTGCTGGGCAAGCATCCCGGACGCTGCGATGTAGAGACCGGTGTCCATCGTTCCCAGGTAGTCGCCCGTCGGGCATGATCCTTGAGGCATGGAGCCGATCGCCGTGGACATTCGTCTGATCCGCGCCGTCCTGGGTGCCGAGCTACGGGTGGCGGTGGGCCGCGGCTTGATGGCGCGCGTGGTGAACGTGAACCCGGGCGGACGGGGGACTCTGAGCATCGCCGGGGTGCCGGTCGACGCGCGGCTGCCGCCCGGAGTCGAGGCCGGGCAGGACCTGCGGCTGGTCGTGCGCCACGTCAGCCCCGAGCAGGTGGTGCTGGGCATCTCCCAGGAGGCCGGCGCGGCCGCCGTGCAGGCCCAGTCCGCGGTCGAGCTGCCGGGTGGAGGGCGCGTCCGGGTGACCGAGCGCGACGCCGAGTCCGAATCTGGATC
>DATFDC010000342.1:0-2361 GCA_035252415.1 Solirubrobacteraceae bacterium | reverse complement strand
CGGCCGTCGGGTCGCAGCGGCAGCCTCGGGACCGGCGGCCACGGCCGGAGCCGCGCCGTTCACACCACCGCCACCGGCCAGCGGCGGCCCGATCACCTTGACATCGAAGCGCTTTCCCGACACCTCGACCGTGTAGCTCTGCTCGACCGCCTCACCGGCCTCGGCCTTCTCGGAGGGCTTCTCGGCCGGCTTCGGGAACGCCAGCTGCTTCAGCCACTCGCGATCCTCGATCAGGTCGCGGCAGGTCTCGGCGTCGTCCCACTGCCGCGTCTGGAGGATGGCCTGATGGAAGGGCAGGAGCGTCTTGAGCCCGTCGATCTGGTACTCGCCGAGCGCCCGCACCATCCGCGCGGTGGCCTGCTCGCGATCGACGTCCCACACGATCAGCTTGGCCACCATCGGGTCGTACATGGGCGAGACCTCGGAGCCCGCCTCGACGCCCGAGTCGACCCGCACGCCGGGCCCGGCCGGTTCGCGATACCCAGAGATCGACCCCGGCGCGGGAGCGAAGTTCTTCGATGCGTCCTCGGCGTTGATCCGGCACTCGATCGCGTGGCCCCGGAGTTGCAAATCCTCCTGGCGGATCGACAGCGGCTCGCCGGCGGCCACCCGGATGCCCTCCTTGACGATGTCGATCCCGGTGACCATCTCGGTCACGCAGTGCTCGACCTGGACGCGGGTGTTCATCTCGAGGAAGAAGTACTCGCCCTCCTGGAGCAGGCCCTCGATCGTGCCCGCGCCGGTATACGACACCGCCGCCGCGGCGTCCGTGGCGATCTTGCCGATCTTCGCACGCAGTTCAGGATCGACCGCCGGTGCCGGCGCCTCCTCGATCAGCTTCTGGTGGCGGCGCTGGAGCGAGCAGTCGCGCTCGCCGAGGTGGATCACGTTCCCGTGCGTATCGGCCATCACCTGCACCTCGACATGGCGCGGATCGGGGAGGTAGCGCTCCAGGTACACGGTCGCGTCGCCGAAGAACTTCTCGCCCTCGCGGGCGGCACCCTCGAACGCATCCTTGAGCTTCGAGTCATCGAGCGCCACCCGGAAGCCCTTGCCGCCACCGCCCCCGGCCGCCTTGACCGCCACCGGGTAGCCGATCGTCTCCTCGATCACCCGGCGTGCCTCGTCGATGTCCGACACCGGCTCGGTCGTGCCCGGCACGATCGGCACGCCGGCCTTGGCCATCAGCTCGCGCGCCCGGGTCTTCGACCCCATCGCCTCGATCGCCGAAGCCGGCGGCCCGATGAACGTGATGCCCGCCTCCTCGAGGGCGGCGGCAAACGCCGCGTTCTCGGCCAGGAACCCGTAGCCCGGGTGGACGGCCTCGGCGCCCGAGCGCTGCACGGCGTCGATCAGCTTGTCGATGGCCAGGTAGCTCTCGGTGGCCGGACCCGGCCCGAGCAGGAACGCCTCACCGGCGCGCTTGACGTGCACGGCGTCGCGGTCGAGCTCGGAGTAGACCGCCACGGTGGCGATCCCGAGCTCCTCGCAAGCGCGCATGATGCGGACCGCGATCTCGCCGCGGTTGGCTACAAGAACCTTCGAGAACATGCGGCGCGGGACTTTAGAGCGTTGGCGATTTGTCGGCGGCGCCTGACGGCGGCGCCTTCGTGATTGGTACGGTCCCAATCGTGTCTCACCGGGAGGCGATTCTCGATCCCACCGGACAATCCGAGCGCGCTCGGTCGGCGACGCTCGCCCCGCGCGTACCCGACCTGAGCGGCATCCGGCTCGGCCTGCTCGACAACACCAAGGCCAACGCGGCACGAGTGCTCGAGACGCTCGCCGACCAACTCAGAGCCCAGCATCACGTCGGTGAGGTGTCCACGTACACCAAGTCGTACTTCGGCACCCCTGTCGAAGAGGACCGCGCCCAGGAGATCGCCCAGAGCTGCGACGCGGTGATCGCCGGTGTGGGCGACTGAGGATCCTGCTCGGCGGCCAGTTTGGCCGACGGAATCGTGCTCGAGCGGGCGGGCGTGCCGGCGGTGTCGATCTGCACCGAGGCGTTCGTGATCCCCGCGAAAGCGATGGCCGACGTGCTTGGCCACCCCGATTTCGAGTTCGTGACGATCCCCCATCCGATCGCCAGCCTGGGCCCGGCCGAGATCGAGACCACCGTGCAGCGCGTCGTCGCCGATGTGGTGCGGATCCTCACCGACGGATGACCACCGCGCCCGAGAGCCTCCCGGTCGTCGACATTGACGAGATCCGCCGGGCCATGGAGGACTACTTCGAGCGCGGGTGGACCGACGGGCTGCCGGTCATGCCGGTTACCGAGTCGATCCTGACCGAGTTCCTGAGCCAGACGACTCGCGACCCCGACGAGGTGCTGCTGGCCATGCCGCACCTGAACCGCGT
>DATFDC010000341.1:0-3760 GCA_035252415.1 Solirubrobacteraceae bacterium | reverse complement strand
GAGGCCGTCTGAGTGGCGTTCTCTGACACGGCGCCACTCCGCCGCGCGCTGACCGCGACCCTGCCCCGACGCCCGTTCGGGCTGCGTTTCTGGGACGGTACCGAGGTCCCCGCAACCGAGCCGGGCTCGCCGACGCTCACGCTGACGACGCCCCAAGCGCTCGCCCACGCGCTGCGCGCGCCGGGCGAGTTGGGCCTGGGGCGGGCCTACGTGGCCGGGATGATCGAGGTGGACGACCTCGAGGCCGCACTGCTCATGGTCGATACGTTCGAACCGCCGCGGCTGAGCGTTCGCCAGCAGGCCGGCCTCGCGGTGGCTGTCATGCGGGCATGCGGGCTGGTGGTGCCACCCCCGGTGCCCAAAGCCGAACTGCGCCTCCGCGGTGCCCGGCACACGATCGCCCGGGACCGCGCCGCGGTCAGGCACCACTACGACGTCGGCAACGACTTCTTCGCACTGTTCCTCGATCGCTCGATGACCTACAGCTGTGCCTATTGGCGGGGCGGGGCGACGACGCTCGAGGACGCCCAGGAGGCCAAGCTCGAACTGGTCTGCAAGAAGCTCGACCTGCGCGAGGGCGAGCGCGTGCTCGACGTCGGCTGCGGCTGGGGCAGCTTCGTAATCCATGCCGCGCTGCGCCACGGGGTGAGAGCGGTTGGGATCACGCTGGCGGAGGAGCAGGCGCGACTGGCCCGGGAGCGCGTCCGCGAGGCGGGCGTGGCCGACCGTGTGGAGATTCGCCTGGCCGACTACCGCGAGGTGGCGGACGGGCCGTTCGACGCAATCGCCAGCATCGGCATGGTCGAGCACGTGGGAGCCGAGCAGATCGATGTCTACGCGCGGAGGTTGTGGGGACTCTTGCCTCGGGGCGGGCGACTTCTCAACCACGGGATCGCCAAGCTCAAGGACTTCGACACGCCCGACGAGGGCGCGTTCTCCGAGCGGTTCGTGTTCCCGGACGGGGTCCCGCTGCCGCTGTCGCGGGTCTTGCAGGCGCTCGAACGCACCGAGTTCACCACGACGCACGTCGAGGGACTCCAGAGCGACTACGAGCGCACGCTCGGCCATTGGATCGAGCGCTTTGACGCGCGCTGGGACGATGTCGTCCGGCTGGCCGGGATCGAGCGTGCCCGGATCTGGCGGCTGTACCTGCGGGCGGGCCGGCAGGCCTTCGAGACCGGCTGGGCCTCGGTCTACCAGGTCCTTGCTCACCGCTGAGCGCGTCCGGGCCCGTCGATCAGCGCACGCCGGGGTGGACGCACTTCACAGCGGTATATCGGGTCGGGTATCGTCGCAGTAGGCCCCTTGAAAACCCTGGAGGGAGAGGCATGAGCAAGACCGTCCCCGTGACTTTGAACGTGAACGGCGTCGAGCACCACCTGGACGTGGAACCGCGCCTGCTGCTGGTCCATGCCCTGCGCGATGAACTCGGGCTGACCGGCACGCACGTGGGCTGCGACACGTCCAACTGCGGAGCCTGCACCATCCACATGGACGGCAAGGCCGTGAAGTCCTGCACGGTGCTCGCGGTCCAGGCGGACGGCGTGGCCCTGACCACGATCGAGGGAATGGCGTCCGAGAACGAACTGCATCCGCTCCAGGAGGCGTTCTGGAACGACCACGGTCTGCAGTGCGGCTACTGCACGCCGGGCATGATCATGGCGGCGGCCGGGCTGCTGGCCCAGAACCCCAATCCGACCGAGGAAGAGGTTCGCCACGGCCTGGAGGGCAACCTGTGCCGCTGCACCGGCTACCACAACATCGTCAAGGCGGTCCTCGATGCCGCGAAGTCGAAGGGCGCCTCGGTCGGTGCGTCAGCGAGCGGACAGCCGGGGGTGACGGCATGAGCGTCGGGGACGCAGGGGCTGAGGTAACCCGGATCGCGGCCGAGTCCACCAACGGTGCGCCGGCGCCGAGCAACCACGTCGGCCGGGCCATGCGCCGCAAGGAGGACCCGCGGCTGATCACCGGTCGAGCCAGCTACGTGGACGACATCAATCTGACCGGGCAGGTGTGGGCGGCCTGGGTGCGCTCGCCCGAGGCGCACGCCAAGATCGTCTCGATCGACACCTCCGCGGCCAAGGCCCGCGAAGGCGTGCGGGCGGTCTACACCAACGAGGATCTCGACATGGAGGCGGGCCTGCCGATGGCGTGGGTCCCGCCGGGGGTCGAGGTCAACACCCCCGACCACTGGGTCCTGGCCAAGGACGAGGTCAAGCACGTCGGCGATCCGGTCGCGCTGGTGATCGGCGATGACCGCTACGCGGTGGTCGACGCGGCCGAGGACGTCGTTGTCGAATACGAGCCGCTCCCGGTCGTCACCGATCCGGAGAAGGCGCTCGAGGACGGATCAGACCTCGTCCACGCGAAGTTCGGGACCAACAAGGTTTGCGACTGGTCGCTCGGTGGAGGCGACCTCGAGGCCGGGTTCGCCGAGGCGGACGTGATCATCGAGCGCAGGATCGTCAACCACCGCATGGCCGGTGGGGCGATCGAGCCGCGCGGGGTGCTGGCCGAGTATCGCGGCGACCGCCTGACCGTCTGGAGCTCGACCCAGGTTCCCCATTTCCTGCGCCTGTTCCTGTCGATCCTGCTCGGCCTGAGCGAGGACCGGGTCCGGGTGATCGCGCCCGAAGTCGGCGGCGGCTTCGGCTCCAAGCTGAACATCTACGCCGAGGAGATCGGCTGCGCCTGGGCGGCTCGCAAGCTCGGACGGCCGATCAAGTGGATCGAGACGCGCTCAGAGGGCCTGATGGTCACCCACCACGGGCGTGACCAGATCGACTACGTCAAGGTCGGCGCGAAGCGCGATGGGACGCTCACCGCCTGGCACTCGAAGATCATCGCCGACATCGGCGCCTATCAGCTGCTGCTCACGCCGCTGATCCCGCCGCTCAGCGCGTTCGTGATGTGCGGGGTCTACAACACGCCGGCGGTGGTGACCGATGTGACCAGCGTGCACACGAACAAGTTCCCGACCGACGCAATCCGGGGAGCGGGCCGACCCGAGGCGACCCACATGATCGAGGTCGTGATGGACCAGCTCGCACACGAGCTGGGGATGGACCCGCTGGAGCTGCGGCGCAAGAACTTCATCCCGCCGTTCTCCGAGGGACATGAGACGCCAATCGGCGTTGTGTACGACTCCGGCAACTACGCGGCAGCGCTCGACAAGCTGCTCGAGCACATCGACCCGGACCAGGTGCGCAAGGAAGCCGAGGCGCTGCGCTCCGAGGGCATCTACCGCGGCATCGGCTTCTCGACCTACACCGAGATCTGCGGCAACGCCCCGTCGCGGGCCGTGGGACCCGGCGGGTTCGGGCTGCAGGGCGGCGGGTGGGAATCCGCCACGGTGCGGGTCCACGCCACCGGCGCGGTCACGCTGTACACCGGCACCTCGCCGCACGGCCAGGGCCACGAGACCGGCTTCGCGCAGATCGTCGCCGACCGGCTCGGCGTCGACCCGTCCCAGGTCCAGGTGATCCACGGCGACACCGATACGGGTCCGTGGGGACTCGACACCTACGGGTCCCGGTCGCTGGCGGTGGGCGGCGAGGCGGCGGCTCGGGCCGCGGGCAAGGTCGCGGCCAAGGCGAAGGCGATCGTCGCCCACCAGCTCGAGGCGGCTCCTGAGGACATCGAGCTGCACGACGGCAAGTTCTCGGTGCGCGGGTCGCCGGACAAGGGTCTGACGCTGGCCGAGGTCGCCGGCGCGGCTTACGTGACGATGGACATGCCCGACGGCATGGAGCCCGGACTC
>DATFDC010000340.1:0-5916 GCA_035252415.1 Solirubrobacteraceae bacterium | reverse complement strand
GATGGCTGCTGCAGCCCGGCAAGCCCGCTGCCGCGGTAGCCAGCTGGCCAATCGGTGGGATCATGGATCGGCCACTGACCTGGGTGTCGCTGATTCCACTCTCACGCACAACGAAATAGATCACGACCTACGCGGTTGATTCGAGGCTGCGTACTGCAAGGATTGGCTAGTAAGCAGGGAATGTCCTTGCGAGACCGGATTAAGTGCCTCGCTGCCGACGCTGATCGACTCCGGAGCCTGGCTGCCGCCAGCGAGGTCGCTTAATCGCTCAGCATGTGCGGACAATCCTGCACGACTTCCGTCGCGCAATGTGTGGCGTAACGGCGTGTCAGTACGTTGATCCTGACCGCCAACTACGGCTGTTTTTTGCCGTGCTTAGAATGTTTTGCCGTGCTTAGAAGCCGTGTGTGCGGATCAGCTAGACCCGGCTGCGCGCCTTAACCGTCGGTGTTAGATGTGTCCGATCAGGTAAATTCTCCGGCTCGGTCTTGGTTAGTGGAGGCCTTGATGCGGTGGTGGAGGTATGAGCATCAAAGGCACCGGTCCGGCAGGTCGCAGGGTGATACCGATGGTCAGCAGCACCGGACGCGGTGGAGCGTGCAGGCCAAAGGCGCGGACGATGCTGGCAGTGGCCAGGGGTCGCCTCGAGCATGGAGAAGTATTGGCCAATGCAGGCTCGTGGGCCACCGCCGGAGGGCAGATACGCGTTGCGGTGGCGCTGCTTTCCTGTTCGGGGCTGAAGCGGTCGGGGTCGAAGCGTTGCGGCGCTTCCCACCCCTGTAGGGGGCGGTGAGTGACCCACGGCTTACGAGCCAGCGTGGTGTCGGACAACGGCATGGTGTTCACCACCCGCTTCGCGGGTAAGCCCGCGACACGAGGACCGCGAGTCATCCCCGAACGCCGGCAGCGGGGCGCGCCTGCAGCACCGCCACCAGCCGCTCGATGTCGGCAGGTGTGTTGTAGATCCCGAGCGACGGGCGCACAGTCGTCTCGTGGCCGAAACGCCGGAGGATCGGCTGGGCGCAATGATGGCCGGCGCGGACGGCGATGCCGTGCTTGTTCAGATAGTGGGCGATCTCGTTCGGCGTGGCGCCGGCGATCGTGAAAGAGATGGAGCCGACCCGAACCATCGGATCGCCCACGACCTCCAGACCAGGGACCGTCGCGAGCCCGGCTTCGAGCTGCTGCATCAGCCCATGCTCGTAAGCTGCGACCGCCGGCCGCCCGATTCGCTCCACGTAGCGAAGCGCCGCGGCGAGCCCCACCGCGCCGCCGAGGTTCGGCGTGCCGGCTTCGAAGCGGGCGGGCAGATCGGCGTACACCGTTCGCTCGAAAGTCACGTCACTGATCATGCTGCCGCCACCCTGCCAGGGGGGTGTGTCTCGCAGCACCTCCTCGCGTCCGTAGAGGACCCCGATCCCGGTGGGTGCGTAGATCTTGTGGCCGGAGAATGCCAAGAAGTCGATGCCCAGACTCTGAACGTCCAGCGGGAGATGCGCGATCGACTGCGCTGCGTCGACGAGGAAGTGGGCGCCCTGGGCGTGTGCCATCGTCGCCATTGGGCCGATCGGGACCAGTGTTCCGAGCGCATTGGAGATCTGCGTTACTGCCACCAGCTTGACGCGCGGGCTGAGCATCGCCGCGTAATCCGACAGCTTGACGTTGCCGCTGTCGTCGACCGGGATCACGCGAAGCTTCGCTCCCTTCGCTTCACAAAGCTGCTGCCAGGGCACGATGTTCGAGTGATGCTCGAGATGGCTGACCAGGATCTCGTCGTCGTGCCCGACGTGGTGCGAACCCCAGGCCTGGGCGACGAGATTGATCGCCTCGGTCGTCCCGCGTAGGAACACGATCTCCTTCTCGGAACGCGCACCGATGAACGCCTGCACCGTCTGGCGTGCCCTCTCGTAGACGTCGGTGGCCCTGACTGCAAGGTCGTGCGCGCCGCGGTGGACATTCGAGTTGTCGTGCTCGTAGAAATCGCGGACTGTGTCGAGTACCTCGCGCGGCTTCTGCGTCGTCGCGCCGTTGTCCAACCAGACCAACGGATGCCCGTTCACCCGCTGATGCAATGCAGGGAAATCGGCTCTGATAGGACCCAGCGGATGCTCGCTGTCGACCGGCGACCCCGAGACGGCAGGCGAACCTTGCGGCCCGGGCAATTGACCCGCGGGCACCGCCTCAACGCCCGGGGTACTTTCGACGTCGGCCGGTCGCAGCGCAGCCGGATCGAGGCGGACGTCCGCGAGCCAGGCGGGGACGTCATACTCGGACGCCGCCGGTCCGGAGGCCGCAGCAAGAGCGCCCAGCGCACGCGCCGGGGCATCCCCGAGCCGGGGGAGGCCCGACGGTGCGGCGGCCGGAAAGACAGCGCCCGGAACGATATGGTCGACCCGGTTGGTCGCCCAGATCGGCGCGTAGGCGACGGCTGGCGGTACGGCGGACCCACCCACGCTCGACGCGTTACCTCCGGCAACCGGCGTCGCGCCCTCGATGACGGGGAACGAGTCGGAGCTGCGATATGCGACCAGATCGGGCCAGTGTTGGCCTGGTTCCGCCCCCGCCGAGATGGCGGCAGAGCTGAACGCCGACGAATCCCGGGCGGCGGGCAGTGGATTGAGGGCCGAAACGGGGTCGCGCCGGCTGGTCGCACGACCGATGCGTTCGATCGCGGCCTGGTCGCCGGTGCTGGCCTTCGGCACGGTCGTGCTCGTCAGCGTCATAGCGCGCAGCGGGTCGTCCGACGTGCCGACGGCGCCGAGCCAGTCGGGAGCCCGCGAGTGATTGGCCGCCACCGACGCCCCCGTGGTCGCCGCGAGCGCCGGCAGGTCGAGGTCGAGCCCCTGCTCGCGCCAGGCGTTTGCCAGGGCGTCGCCGACCAGCTTGTCGAGCTCGGCCGGCGGCGGTTCACTCCACATCGTGGAAGTGTCCGATTTCGATGCCTTCCAACAGTCCGGCAGCATCGTCGGCCAACAGGGCCAGGGAGAAATAGATGCTCACCAGGTAACTGGCGATCCCCATCGGATCGACGCCATTGAATCGGATCGCAAAGCTCGGCAGCCGCTCGTCTCCGATGTTCGGCTGGTGCAAGCCCACCACCCCGCGCCGCCCCGCGCCGGCGCGGATCAGCAGCATGGACGTGCGCGGGGACGATGCCGAATGATCGATCGGCATCTTCTCGGATGGCACGAGCGGAACGCCGCGCCAGGTGAGGAACTGCGATCCGAAGAGACCGACCGTGGGCGGTGGGACGCCGCGGAGCGTGCACTCCCGACCGAATGCTGCGATCGCCAGCGGATGGGCGACGAAGAAAGATGGCTCCTTCCACACCCGCGCGAGAAGGCTGTCGAGATCGTCGGGCGTCGGCGGGCCCAGGCGCGTCTCCAGCCGCATCGACGGGACGACGTTCTCCAGCAGGCCGAATGAGGGATTGTTGATGAGCTCCCACTCCTGTCGCTCAAGCATTGCGTCGACCGTCAGCCGCGACTGTTCGCGCAGCTGGTCGAACGGCTGCTTGTAGAGGTCTATCACGCGGGCGTGAACCCGTAGCGTCGTGACGATCGAGGAGAGCACGTATTCGCGTGGCTGCTCCTCGTAGTCGACGAAGGTCTGGGTGACGACCATCTCACCACCGCCTTCGTGGGTCGTCAGTTCGATCGGCGCCTCCTCCTTGTGGCGAATGCGGCTCTGTACCGCCGTACGGAGCACCTCGCCGATCTGCGGATCGGCGGCGATCACTTGCTGGACCGCGGCGCGGGAGAGCTGGAGGAGCAGGAGCGCACTCATCGCGCGCGCGCTGGCATTCCGCTTCGCACCCGTGATGGTCGCCACTTCACCGAAATAATCGCCCTTCCCATAGACCTTCAGGGTGACGCGCTTGCTCCCTCCGTTCATGCTGAAGATCTCGACCTTGCCGGCGCAGATGATGAACATCCCGTCGCTGTCATCGCCCTCGTGAAAGATGGCCGCGCCGGCGGGCACCTGCCGAACCGCGAGCCGCTGCGCGAAGGCCGCGAGGACATTCTCATCCAGCGTGCTGAAGAGCGGAATCGCTTGCAGTTGGCGCGGCTGGAGCACGGCGGTCTCACCGTCGATGCGCGCCTCGACTTTCTCGAACTCCTGGCCGACCACGCGGACCCGGTTTACCCGATACGTGCCCGCGTCGACGGCGACCCAGGGCAGCATTCGCACGAGCCAACGGGGGCTGACACTGCCCATCTGCGCGGCGGTTTTGGTGACATCGGCAAGATTTCTTGCGGCAACTTCACCCAGGGACGTCTGAGACATCTGATCGCTCATCGGCTCCTCGCAGGTCACGTCGAGGCAGGTAGCACTCGATAGATCGGCACGGGCATCGCGATGCCGCGCAGACGGACCTGGTCGACCGTCGCGCGCAGGCCGTTGCGCTCCACCAACGCTTGCACCCCCGGGGCTCGCCATACGTCTTCGCTCACGACGATTTCGCCGCCCTGGATTGCGGCGCCCTGGATGCGCGCGGCCGCATTGACGGCGGTCCCGAAGTAGTCGATCTGGTGATTGGTCTGAATGGCGATGCAGGCGCCGAGGTGGATGCCCGCTTTGATGGTCAGCGGATCGCCGCCGGAGTCGATGGTACGCAGCGCCTCGTTCATCGACGCCGCCGCAGCCACGGCCGGCTCTGGGTCGACGAAGGCGGCCATCACTGCGTCACCGATCGTCTTGACCAGGGCACCCCGATGCACGCGCACGACCTCGGTGAGCTTGTCGAAGTGCTCGCGCACGAGGTCGAGCGCGCGCAGATCGCCTACCCGTTCGTAGAGCTGCGTCGAGCCTGTCAGGTCGGTGAACAGGATCGCGAGGTTCTTGATCCGCAAACCACTCGCGCCGATCGTCTCGGTGCGAAACAGATCGCGGAAGGTCTGGCTCGTCAGCACCCGCTTGCCGGTGAGGAAGGGTCGGATCCGAAATGTCGGCGGACGGTCGAGCCCCGGCGTGTCGGTGGGCAGTTGGGCGACGCACGCCGTGAGGCTGTGGTGAGTTCGGTTCTCCGCGGCGATGCGGAGCGGGCCCGGCGCCAGTGCGAGGTGACCGGGCAGCATGGCGCCGTCGCGGATCTCGAAGCGCGCCTCGGTCGGCTGGCCGGGCTGCAGCTGGACGAAGGCCAGCGCGTGGACGGCGGGGACGAGGACGGCGCCCATCCCGGGCTCCAACGTCACGTCGAGGACGACCTCCTCGCCCGGCCCGACCCCGGCCGCAGCGCGCATCATGCGGCCCATCGCCGCGTGGGCGCCGACCGGCTCGCGAGTCGAACCGAAGAAGAGCCGCGGTCCGTCGCGCACCACGTCGACCCCCCCGGGCTCGTAGTAGCGGAGCTTGCGAATACTCGGCTCAAGGCTGAAGGTGACCTCGATCTGGTCATCGGCCGCGGCCGGGAACGAAATACGACACAGCCGGCAATGTGGTTCCGGGCCGAGTGCGCGCAGCCCGCCAGGAGTTTGAATCATCATTCCACAGGCGGGACAGAGCACTCCCCATGACAGCTCAAAGATTCCTGCCGCCGCGGCATGGAGGAAAAGCTCAAGCCCGTTGTCCTCGCCGAGGCTTCGGCTCTCGGCCCAGGATAGGACATCCACGCGAAACAATTCGTCGTCGGGGGCGGTCCGCACCCAGCGTTCGAACGCATCGAGCACCGGGTCGGGGAGCTGGCAGTCTCGCCGCATGAGCGCGAGGCGAGAATTGAAATTGTCCTCATTCATGGCGCCCGACTTAAACCGCGATGGCTTGGTCGCGACGACGTCGGGTACAAGCGCGTGTCCTCACCATTCGATCGGCTCTCCTGACATTTCGATGGGTCGCTTTCCATGATGGGGAATGGAGGGCAGAGGCCGCCACAGGTGAAGCCGGCCATGGTGATCAGCGCTTCGGGGCTGTGGTAGC
>DATFDC010000339.1:0-15332 GCA_035252415.1 Solirubrobacteraceae bacterium | reverse complement strand
GCAGCGCGCCAGTACGCGTCCAACCCTTCGAGCCTGTCTTCATCGATGGCGCTCACCGTTCCTCCTCTGTGCTTGCTCTCGCCCGCCTAGGACGAGCGCGTTCGTGTGCTGCGCGATCATCAGCTCCTCGTCGGTGGCGATGACGCGGACCATGACGGCGCTGTCTCGAGCGGACACTACCTCGTGTTGCGCGGCGTTCGCATCGGGGTCGAGGCGGATGCCGAGGTGCCCCAATCCGGAGCAGATGCGCGCTCGAATCTCCGGTGAGCCCGTACCTATGCCGCCGGTGAAGACCAGCGTGTCGACCCCGTCCAGAACCGTCGCCAGCGACCCGACGAACTTGCGGGCCTGGTAGCAGAAGACCTCCACGGCAAGCTCGGCTCGCGGATCCCGGCTGCTGAGCAGCTCTTGCATGTCTGAGCTGAGCTCCGACAGAGCGAGCAGGCCGGCCTCGCGGTTGATCAACTGCGCGAGCTCCGCTGCGGTTGTACCCCGCTCGACGAGATAGACCAGCATGCCCGGATCGAGGTCGCCCGGCCGTGCCCCCATGACCAGCCCGCCGGCCGGGGTGAAACCCATCGTCGTCTCAAGGCAGCGACCGTGCCTGACCGCCGCCATGCTGGCACCGTTACCGAGGTGGGCAACGATCACGCGGCCGCCGGCCTCGCGCGTGTCCGTCGAGCGCAGCCGCGCCAGCGCGTACTCAAAGGACAGGCCGTGGAACCCGAGTCGCTCGATTCCGAGCCGCCGCGGTAACGCGACGGCCCGCGCCACCGGCGGCAGCGTCTGGTGGAACGTCGTGTCAAAGCACGCGACCTGGGGGATCGACGGGGCCATCTCGAGCAGCGCTTCGGCCGCCGCGATCGCCTGCGGAAGATGGTCTGGGGCGAGCGACTCGATCTCGCGCAGGCCGGCCAGAACCGGCGGCGAGATCACCACCGGCGAGGTGAAAGTCCGCCCGCCGTGAACGATGCGATGGCCGATCGCATCAACGCCGGCGCCGAGGTCGGGAACCAGCCTGCCGAGCGCCTGCCGAAATGCCTGCCGGTAGCCGCCGGCATCGAGGACCCGCTCAACCTCGGTGGCGCCGATCCGCTTCACGGGCGGGCCCGACGCGAACAGGCCGAGCTTGATGGATGACGAGCCCGTGTTGACGACCAGGATCCGTGATCCGTCTGCGCGCTCGTCGTCGGAGCTTGCCCAGGCGCGCCGGCTGTCGCTCACCGCCATCGGTCAGGTCCACGTCCGGGCCGGAGCAAGCGTGCGGGCGTGGTGCGCGGCGCCGAGCAGAGCCGTGTCGTCGTTGAGGATCACGCGGACCGGAACCTGCTCGAGGAGCTCGGCGAAGCGACCCTTGGCCGTGAACGAACGCATGAACGTCCCCTCGCGGAGCTTTGGCAGGATTTGCGGGGCGATTCCGCCGCCGACGTACACGCCGCCGGTGGCGAGGTACTTGAGCGCCAGGTTCCCGGCCTCCGCCCCGTAGATCGAGACCATCATGTCGAGCGCCTCGATGCAGACGGGGTCCCGCTGCCGGAGCGCAGCTCGAGAGATCGCGGCGCTTGCGTCCCGGTGGGCGATCTCGGTTCCCAGCCAGGGCGGCTCGGGCGTGCCCGAGCGGCGGCGCAGAAAGCGGTAGATGTTCAACAACCCGATCCCCGAGCACACCCGCTCGTAGCTCACGTGCGCGTCCTCCGCCGCCAGGTACCGGTACAGCTCGAGCTCGAGTTCTGAGCGCGGGCCAAAGTCGGTGTGGCCACCCTCGGTCGGGATGACCCGGATCCCGTCGCCGTCACGGAGCACACCCGCCTCCCCGAGGCCGGTGCCGGCGGAGATGACCACCGCCGCCCCGTCCGGAACGGGGACGCCCCGGTTGAGCGCTTCCAGGTCATCGGGCGCGAGCTCCGCGATGCCGTACGCGTTCGCCGCCAGATCGTTGATAAGTGCTACGGATTGCAGGCTGAGAACCTGTGCGAGGCTTGCCGCGTCGACCGGCCAGGCGAGATTGGTCGTCTTGACGTGCCCGTCGCGGACCGGCCCCGCCACGCCGAAGCAGGCGCAGTCGAGTTCCGTGGGGTGCTCGGCGAGGAACGTGCGCACCATCTCCTCGAGCCCCGCGTGGTCATGGCTTGCGTAGGACTCGAACGCGACCGGTATGCGGCGATCGTCGGCGAACACGGCCAGCCTGGTGTGGGTCGCGCCCACGTCCCCGGCGAGGATCGCCGGCGTCGGCGTCACCGAGGACGGCGAGCCATCGGTCGTTGTTGCGAAGACGCTCACGAGCCTGCCTCCCCGGTGCGTGGGACGGTCGTCACCGGAGGAGCGGTCCTCCGGCGCCAGTAGGCCTCGATCTGCTCGAGCGTCCGGCCCTTGGTCTCGGGCACCCAGGCCACCGTGAAGACGAGCGCGAGCATGCACAGCCCGGCGTAGAGCCAGAACGTCGCCGGCTTGCCGATAGCGTGGACGAGCAGCAGGAACGTCAGCGAGACAGCGAGGTTCGCCGCCCACTGGATCATCACCACCAGACCGGTGCCGCGGCCCCGCACCTCGAGCGGGTACAGCTCGGCGTTGAGCAGCCAGAAGCCCCACCCCCAGCTGACCGCAAACGAACCCACGTACACGGCGAGGCTCGCGATCGCGATCCAGCGAACTGCGCTTGAGGAGACATCGAAGGCAAACCCGATCGCGAACAGCGCCGCGGCCATCGGCACCAGCCCACCGATGAGCAGCGGCCGCCTGCCAATCCGGTCGATGAGGCGGAGCGCGAGCAGCGTCATCCCCACGTTGACGGCGCCCACGCCGAGCGTCGCGAGGATCGCGACCGTCGCCGAGTGGAACCCGGAGAACTGCAGGATCGTCGGCGCGTAGTAGATGACCGTGTTGATGCCGATGAACTGCTGGAAGATCCCGAGCCCAAGCCCGATGAGCAGCGCGCGGCGCGCGAACGGCACCAGCAGCTCTCGCCAGCTGCCGGGCGGAAGCGCGATGCTCTCCTGGATCTCCTTGATCTTCGCGCCAGGATCGGGTTCCCCGAGTGCCGTGAGCGCTTCCTCCGCGTCAGCTTCTCGGCCCTTCAGGACGAGCCAGCGAGGGCTGCCGGGCAGGAACAGCATCCCCACCCACAGCGCGATGGCTGGGACGATTCCGCACAGGAACATCCAGCGCCACCCGTCGACTCCGGCGAAGGCGAGGTTGATCAGATACGCGAGGAAGATCCCGATCGTGATCGCGAGCTGGAACAACGCGACGTAGCCGCCGCGGCGCTCCTCAGGAGAGATCTCCGCGATGTAGACCGGGACCGCCGACGAGGAGAGACCGATCCCGATGCCGAGGATCCCCCGTCCCGTGATCAAGATCGCGGAGCTCGTGGCAACCGTCGCGATGACCGAGCCGAGGATGAAGACGAGCGCCGATTCGAAGATGAGGGTCCGCCGGCTGATCCGGTCGCCGAGCGCCGTCGCCAGCGCCGCGCCGAGGACCGCGCCGACCAGGACGGCGCTGACCACCACGCCCTGACCGGTCGATCCGAGGTGGAAGCTGTTCTTGATGAACAGGAGCGCTCCCGAGATGACGCCGGTGTCGTAGCCGAACAGCAGGCCCCCCAATGCCGCCACCGTCGCGACGAACAGAGCCGAATGGTGATCGCGCCTGCGCGGTAGCTGGTGAGTGTGCGAAAGAAGCGCACCATGCGAGTGGGTGGGGACGCTGCTCATGATCTCCTCGGTACGTGGTGGTGACGGCCTCACCGGTTCTCGAGTGAGGACGCCCCGAGGATGGGAGCGTCGGGGGACTCGATCCATACGAGACCCGCGCGCGCTGATGCCGAGCGCCGCTATGGCACCGGAATTTGCACTTGTCCGGCGCTGCAGGCCCGGAGTGGCGCGACCGCTCGCGTCAGCCGAAGCGTGCTCCCGCGCCGGGATGTAGGGTCGATCCATGTCCGACGATTTCTTCGAGCGCCCGGCGCCGCTACCGGAGCCCGAGCCGACACCGTCACCGCCCTGGACGGGTCCACCGCACGGGATGCTGCCAGGAGCTGTTCCGCTCGAGCTCGTGCTGGCGAGCAACGAGCTCGCAGCGGTTTACATCGGCCGAGCTTCTGTCTACTCGACGGGCATGGAGCTCGAGGTACGGGTTCTCGTTCGTGGTGATGACCTCGATCCCTCGATCAACGGCGTCTACCGCCGTCCGGGACGCGGATCGACCTACGAGGAGATGCTGCGATTCGGTATCGAGTTCTCCGACGGGCGCAAGGCGACCAACGTCGGCGGTTCATGGCCCGGCACAGAGGAGCCACAGGATCCGGTGCTGTGGGGAATGGGCGGCGGCGGCGGAGGCGGCCGCTGGCGCCAGGACTTCTGGGTCTGGCCGCTGCCGCCGACTGGTCCCGTTGGCTTCGTGTGCGAGTGGCCGGCGGCGGGGCTCGCTCTCACCCGGCAGGAAGTCGACGCGCAGATGTTCCTGGACGCCGCGGCACGCGCCCGCAGCCTCTTTCCTGACGAGCCCACCTCTCATCGCGGTGGGACGTGGTCCTCCTACGGCATCGCGTCGACACACCGCCGCGCAGACGACCCCGACGACTAGCTCCCTGCGCCACCGGCACGACAGTCGGTGTCAACAACCACCCCTAGGGGGGCTTGGCTTGGCTGATGTGACCATCGATGATGCGTGCACAGCGCAGGGCGTCAAGAAGGGGGAACCACATGAACGCCAGTCGCACCACCGTCCAGCATGTTCTCGAGCCGCCGGAACGAGCCGTAGCTTCGAGTGATGCCACGACGTTCGACGTCGATCGCCAGTCCGCTCAGAACATCAGCAATGTCGGCGGCGACCAGACGATCTACTACGGAGACCGCAGCCGAGCGAGCCGTGCGGGCAAGCTTCTGGCGGCGCTCGGACTGTTGCTCTCCCTGGCTGGTCTCGCACTGCTCGTGGTCTTCGGCGTGATGACCGCTCACAGCGTGCTGGATGCTGCGCACAACGGCGGCGTCGAGAAGCCCTACACGCAGTATCTCCCGTCGGCCTGGCCGGGCGCGTTCGGGCTGATCCTGAGCGGCTTCATCGTCAACCGGGTCGCGCGGATCGTGGTCGGCCGATGACCACGTTCAACATCGGCAGCCAGAACGCCGCGTCGATCCAAAACGTCGGCGGTGACATGGTGGTTCACGACGGGATCCGCGGGACCGCCAATGTGCAGCTCATCGAGCTTCGTGCCGAGCTGGCTCACCTGCGGGACGAGATCGATGGGCTTGCCCTCCCGCCCGAGAGCCGCGCTCTGGCGAGGGGGGCGCTCGCCGAAGCCGAGGCCGAAGCAGCCATGCCCGCGCCTCGGTCGAACCGGATCGCCCACGCCCTCGGACGTGTGAGAGAGACGCTCAGCGACGCCGGGATCGACGTCGTCCGCTCGCTCGCCGGCGCCGTGTCGCTGGTGGCGCTACTCGCCTAGGCGGCAGCGCCGATGAGACCCAGGACTAGCTGTCCGGGGCTTCGTACCACGCGACGATCGTCGCGCGGCCGAGCGTGTGCGAGAACAGGTTGAAACCGAGAAAGGCCGGCGTGGCGTCCTTGTCGATTCCCAGCGACTCGACGTCGACGGCGTGGACGACGTAGTAGTAGTGGTGACGGCCGTGCCCCGGCGGCGGGGCAGCCCCGACGTGCTGGCGGACGCCCGCGTCGTTGCGCAGCTGGAAGGCCCCCGAGGGAAGCCCGCTCCCTTGCTCGTCGCCTGCACCGCGTCCAAGCTCGGTCACGTTCGCCGGGATGTCGACGACCGCCCAGTGCCAGAACCCGCTGGCGGTCGGGGCCTCGGGGTCGTAGCACGTCACCGCGAAGCTTTTCGTGCCCTCGGGGAATCCACTCCAGGCCAGCTGCGGCGAGACGTCCTCGCCGCCTGCGCCGAACAGGCCACTCAGCTGCGCCTTGTCGAGCTCCTGACCATCGCGCACGTCCTCGCTGGTCAGCTCGAATGACGCGACCTTGGGCAGTTCCTCGTAAGGGTTGTAGTTGGCCACGATCTGCCTCTCGCTTTCTGCCGCCAGGTGTACTCGGGATGCGCGGGCGATCCTAGCCTAGGCAGGCGGCGAGGAGTGCTCCAGCGATCGAGTCTCCTTGCCCACCGATACGGTTCGGCGCGTGGCGTCCGGGACGCTAGATCAACTCCCCAGGTGGGCCAGCGACCTGCTGCGGGACAGCCGCGTCGGCCACCTCGGGATGATCGACACGAACGGGCGCCCCCGCGTCCTACCGGTGACCTACGCGATCCACGAGGCGACCGTGTGGACGGCGATTGACAACAAGCCCAAGCGAACCGGCCGCGAGCCGGCGCGTGTTCGGTGGCTCCGCGAGCACCCGCATGGCGCTCTCACCGTCGACCACTACGACGACGACTGGTGTGCGCTGCGGTGGGTCCAGCTCCTCGGTGACATGGCCGTCCTCGACGGCCCACCGGTCGGCGAGGTGCTCGACGCTCTCGCCGACCGCTACCCGCAGTATCGCGCCGATCCCCCGCCCGGGCCGGTCCTGCGGCTGGCCGTGGTGCGCGCGGTCTGGTGGCGAGCGTCGTCACCGTGACCGCGGCGGTCGGCGCCAATCACCACGCGTGGGTGAGACCCGGCGCTGCGCGTGCGTTCCTCCCGGACTGTGGATCTGCGTGCGGGGCGCTCAGCCTCCGCGGCGCTCCGGCGGGTGCACCTGATCGTGGACCGGGGCATCGAGGTCGAGCTGGAGAGGCGAATGCTCGAGCGGCTCGCCGGCCTGGCGGGGACGCCCGCGCTTGGCCCAATGCGCCCGCACTTCGTGAGGCCGGCACGTTCTGTAGGTGACGCGGCGGTCAAGCGGCTCTATCGACAGCCCGCCCTCCGCGCTCTCGCCGACCAGCGCGTGGAAGCGCCGGCCGAGCCTGTCCACCTCGACGATGTCGCCCGCCCGGATTCCCTCCAGTCGCACGTTGGCAAGCGTACGCGCGGGCCCGGCGCGTCGCCCCGCCGTCCACCTCGTCGCGCCACCGCTGTCGCCCGATCACCGCGACCACTCGACGGATGTTCGAGGCTCGTCAGAGCAACCTTTGGGCATCACGTGCGTTCAACCAGGTGGGGGTAAGGGCGGCACCAGGGGCATGGATCGAAACTTTGGTGCCGCCCGCTTCATCCCGCGCGGCCTCCTGGTCCAGAGCTCGGTGTTCTTGATCGTGGCCGGCCATCGAGCCCCTCTAGGCTGCGGGAGATGAAGATCCGCTTCGCCGTCGGTCCTCACGCCGGATCCCTAGCCGGTACGGAGATCGTGGCATTCGCCGAGTCACTCGAGCATGCCGGCTTCGATGGCCTCTGGCTGTCGGACATCCCCGTCGCCCCGGTCCTCGACCCGCTGCTCGGGCTGGCGCTCGCTGCCGGGCGAACCCGGCGGTTGCACCTCGGGGCCAACCTCGTCCCCCTCGGCCGCAACCCGTTCCTGTTGGCCAAGGAGCTGGCCCAGCTCGATCAGATCTCCGAGGGGCGCCTCCTGCTCAGCTTCGTCACCGGACTCGGCCAGCCCGGCGAGCGTCAGGCCCTCGGGCTCGACGGCGCGCGGCGGGGCGAAGTGCTCGAGGAGGTGCTCGGGCTGCTGCGGAGCTGGTGGACGGGCGAGGCCGTGGAGCATCACTCCGAGCGCTGGACGTTCGAGGGCCTGGCTGCCGTCGCGCGTCCGATCCAGGATCCGCTCGAGGTGTGGCTCGGCGGCCGCGGACCCCAGGCGCTCGACCGCGTCGGCCGAATCGCCGACGGCTGGCTGGGCGCTCAGCTGACCCCGACCGAGGCCGCCGTGGCCCGCGGTCATATCCAGGCGGCGGCGCGGCGCGGCGGGCGCGAGGTCGACCCCGAGCACTTCGGGATGAGCATCCCCTACGCCCGGGTCGCCCCCGACGACGATTTGCTGGCCCCACTGGCCGCCCGCCGTCCGGACATCGACCCGCTGGCCTTCGTGCCGGTCGGCCGGAGCGGCCTGCGGGAGTTCATCGGCGGCTACGTCGACGCCGGCCTCTCAAAGTTCGTCGTTCGCCCACTCGCCCCGGTTGCCTCCTGGGCAGAGGAGGCGGCATGGTTGGCCGACGCCATCCTCGACCTGCAGACCTGACGCCGGCAAGGGGTGCCTCGCCGGTCCTGTTGGTTGACTCGGCCTCGCAACCCCGCTCTTGGGAGCGTGCGGAACAATGGAGGACGGACCCAGCGGACGAGGAGAGAGAGCGATGTCAACAACCGCAGCCCTACCGGTCGTGGCGGAGGTGGAGCGGTGGCTGTCGCGCTTCGACGAGGCACTCACCCGCGGTGACGCTGCGGGCGCGGCCGAGCTGTTTGCGCCCGAAAGCTACTGGCGAGACCTGGTCGCGTTCACGTGGAACATCAAGACCGTGGAGGGGCCGAGCGGCGTGCAGGACATGCTCGAGCACACGCTCGCCGGCACGCAGCCCCGCGGATGGCGGGTGATCGACGAGCCGACTCACGCCGACGGCGTGAGCGAGGCGTGGTTTCAGTTCGAGACCGCGGTGGGGCGAGGCAGCGGGCAGGTCCGTCTGATCGAGGGCAAGGCGTGGACGCTGCTGACCGCGCTCGACGAGCTCAAGGGGCACGAGGAGACGCTCGGCTCGCGCCGTCCGAAGGGCGTCGAGCACGGGGCCAACCCCCAGCGGCACACCTGGCTCGAGGCTCGCCGACGCGAGGCCGAGGAGCTTGGGATCACCACCCAACCGTACGTGGTGATCGTGGGCGGCGGCCAGGGCGGCATCGCGCTCGGGGCCCGGCTCCGCCAGCTCCGGGTGCCGACGATCATCGTCGAGCGGAACGCCCGGCCGGGCGACTCGTGGCGCAACCGCTACAAGTCGCTGTGCCTGCACGACCCGGTCTGGTACGACCACCTGCCCTACGTGAAGTTCCCGCCCAACTGGCCGGTGTTCTCGCCCAAGGACAAGATCGCCGACTGGCTGGAGATGTATACGCGGGTGATGGAGCTGAACTACTGGGGGTCCACGGAGGCCAGGCACGCTCGCTACGACGAGGCCGCCGGCGAGTGGGAGGTGGTAGTCGAGCGCGACGGCGAGGAGATCACCCTGCGTCCCAAGCAGCTCGTGATGGCGACGGGCATGTCGGGGCGGCCGTACACGCCGCAGTTCCCGGGCGCCGAGCGCTTCAAGGGCGATCAGCACCACTCCTCAGCGCACCCCGGGCCGGACGCCTACCGCGGCAAGCGGGCGGTCGTGATCGGCTCGAACAACTCGGCCCACGACATCTGCGCGGCGCTGTGGGAACACGGCGCGGACGTGACGATGGTCCAGCGGTCCTCGACCCACGTGGTCAGGTCGGACACGCTGATGGAGATCGCCCTGGGCGCCCTCTACTCCGAAGACGCGGTGGCCGGCGGCATGACCACCGAGAAGGCCGACATGACGTTCGCCTCGATCCCTTACCGGATCATGGCCGGCCTCCAGGTCCCGGTGTACGAGCAGATCCGCGAGCGCGACGCCGACTTCTATGAGCGCCTCGAGGCGGCCGGGTTCCAACACGACTGGGGTGAGGACGACTCCGGGCTGTTCATGAAATACCTGCGCCGGGCGAGCGGCTACTACATCGACGTCGGCGCCTCCGAGCTCGTGGCGAGCGGCCGGATCAGCCTGCAGCCGGGGCAGGTCGACCACCTGACCGAGGACGCGGTGGTGATGGAAGACGGGACCGAGTTGCCGGCCGACGTGGTGGTGTACGCCACCGGGTACGAGTCGATGAACGGATTCGTCGCCGACCTCGTCTCGCAGGAGGTGGCCGACAAGGTTGGCAAGGTCTGGGGCCTCGGATCGGGAACGGCCAAGGATCCGGGTCCGTGGGAGGGCGAGGAGCGCAACATGTGGAAGCCAACCCAGCAGGAGGGCCTGTGGTTCCACGGCGGGAACCTCCACCAGTCACGGCATTACTCGCTGTACCTCGCCCTGCAACTGAAGGCGCGGGCCGAGGGGATCGACACGCCGGTGTACGGGCTACAGGAGGTCCACCATGCGCGCTGACCAGCGCGAAAGCACGCGGCACTCGCTCGAGTAGCCGCAGCCAGTTCCCGCGCCGGCGACGCCGTTGGCGAAGAACGCCGACGGCGCTTTCCCGGAGTGAGTCCTCGAGATCGCCCGGCGCCATGCCTCGTCACCGCGAGGAGATTGCTTTACCGGCAGGAGATCGGGCCGCCACGCCGAATGCGCGGTTGATGGAAGGCTCGGGCCCGATGCCATCGCCGGCGCCCGGCGGCGAAGTGCCACCCGGCGGCGGCCACAACTATCCGCTGACGTTCTCGGTCGACTATCCAGACCGGGAGCTTGACCGTCTGAGCTCAGCGCTGCGGATCTTCTGGGTCATCCCGATCGCAATCCTTGCCGCATCGATCGAGGGCGGCAGCTTCAGCACTGGTAGCAATGTCCGGTATGCCGGCGGCGGCATCGGCGTCCTGGTTGTTCCCGTCGTGCTGATGCTCCTGTTCCGCAAGAAGTACCCACGCTGGTGGTACGACTGGAACCTGCAGCTCGCCCGGTTCAGCAACCGGATCGCCGTGTACGTGGCGCTGATGGACGACCACTACCCCTCCACTGACGAGCAGCAGGCCGTCCACCTCGACTTCCCCTATCCCGACGCCGAACACGACCTCGAGCGCGGCATGCCGCTCATCAAGTGGCTGCTGGCGATCCCCCACTACATCGTGCTGTTCTTTCTCGACATCGGCGCGCTGGTCGCCGCGATCATCGCCTGGTTCGCGATCCTCCTCACCGGCCACTACCCGCGCTCGCTGTTCGACTACATCGAGGGCGTGATCCGCTGGCACAACCGGGTGGGCGCGTACGCCTTCCTGCTGATCACCGACCGCTATCCGCCGTTCAGCCTGGACGCCTGACCGGAACCGACGCGTCAGCGCTCCTCGTCGTCCGCAACAGCGGCCACCGCGTACAGGAAACATTGCGGCGCCACCGTGCGCAGGTGTACCGTCGTAACGTCCGGTTTGCTGAGTAGACGTGCGATGATCGGCTCCAGATCGGCCTCGTCGGTCACAACGGTGTTGTGCTCATAGTTCATCGTGTCGTCGGCACGATAGGTGCGAAGGACACGCGGACCGGTGGCCAGCTGTCCGGGCAGCCTGCCGGTCGGGGTATAGCCCTCGCACCGCGTGGCGTGGATGTAGACGGGCCCAACCTCCCTCCACACCGACGGGCGTTCGAATGGAGCGTAAGAAATCAGCGTGATCTGTTCGCCCGGCTCGGCGTAGCGAAGGCAACAACGCAGCGGCTCGCCCTGGCCGGTGGCGGCGAACGGACGGACCTGGTTGCCGTGACCGTCTGCGCCGGTGCTGCGAACCACGTCGAGACGGGCGGGATCGATCGCGTGCACGAGAAGTCTGTTCGCCTGGTGGGTCGACACACCGTCCTCCTCTGTTCGTCGGAAACGGTCGGCTCGCACCAACCACCGAAAGAACGACACGGCGCCGAGGGTTGTGAGATCGAGCCGTCGCGAACCACCTGCACACCTCGACTCTGGACCCGGGCTTGACAGGCGCGAAGTCGCGAGTCTCAGCCGGTTGCGTCGTCGACGGCTCGCCGCAATGCTTCGACTGTCCGCTCCGCGTCGCCCGCGATGGGCTCCCCCAGTCCGAGGATGATTCGCGCCGCGCCGGCCTCGGCGTAGCCCGCGATCTCTCTCGAGTCGTGGCGACGCCGGCGACGTGCACCGGCACCCCGGGGTTGGCGGAGGTGAACGCCGCCACGCGCTCCCGGATTCCGGGCCCGTCGATCGGCGCCCAGCCGTCCCCGTACTCGAGCGCTCGCTCCTCCGAGCCGGGGGAGTTGCCGCCCAGGATCAGCGGGACCCCGCCGACCTGCGCCGGCTTGGGCCAGGACCAAATGGCGTCGAAGTTGACGTACTCGCCGTGGTAGGTGGCGACGTCGTTCTGGAAGATCTCGCGCATGGCGAGCATGCGCTCGCGCACGAGGTCGTACCGGGTCGCGGGGTCGACGCCGTGATTGCGCATCTCCTCAACGTTCCATCCATGCCCAACGATCAAGTCGAGGCGACCGCAGGACACGAAGTCGACGCTGGCCGCCGCCTTCGCGGTGGTGATCGGATCGCGCTGGGCCATCTGGATGATCGACGACTCAAACCGCAGACGGGTGGTCGCGGCCGCCCCCGCGGAGAACGCGACGAACAGGTCGAGTGTTCGCGCGTACGCCACCGGCAGATCGCCTCCCGGGTACGCCGACTCCCGGCTCGATGGGATGTGGGAGTGCTCACCCATCGCCATCGCATCGAGGCCGGCGTCCTCGATGAGCTTCGCAGTCTCGCCGGGCAACATCGTCTGGTCTGTGAGGATCGTGTAGACCGCGATCTCCATCACATCGTCCTCCGGGCTAGTGTTGAGCATCGCCACGCGCCGAAGCGCACGCGCGGCGCGGAACACTAGGCGATCGGTCAAGCGCCACCTTCCGCGCGGAGCGCGCGAACGAGCGTTCGCGCGATGCTCGTCGTGAGACCAAAGCCGTAGCGGCGGCAGGGTCGGGCCAAGGACGAGATGCTGTGCGAGTGGCAGGACTGCCACGCGCGGGTCGACGTGAAGCTGTGGTGGCGCTGAGCTGCGGTAGGGATCAGTATTCCGCGTGGTGGACAGTGCGATCGAGCTGCGGCAGCTGCGGTATTTCGTTGCGGTTGCCGAGGAGTTGCATTTCGGCCGGGCGGCGGAGCGTTTGCACATGTCGCAGTCGCCGCTCTCGCGGGCGATCCGCGATCTGGAGCGGGACCTCGGGGTGGTCCTGTTTGTGCGCACGACCCGCCGGGTCGAACTGACCGCGGCCGGGGCGGTGCTGCTCGAGCGAGCGCGGCCGGCGCTTGCCGAGATCGACGGGGCGATCGCGGAGACGCGGCGTACGGGCCGACCGGACGCCGGCATCCTCGCGATCGGCTCGGGCCCGTTCAGTGGAGTGGTGGCGATGCGGCTGGTCGAAGCGCTCGGAGCGTGGAATCCGGAACTCAGCGCGCGGATCGAGGAGGGGATCACGCCGGAGTCGTTGGCGCGGATCGGGACGCGTGAGCTGGCGGCGGGGGTCGTAATGGCGTCTCCCGCGGCGGCACGTCGTCACCGCGTGAGGGTCGACACGCTCCGCGACGAGCCGCTCCTGGCTGCGCTGTCGCCCGACCACGCCTACGCCCAGGCGGGGGCGATCCCGATCGGGGCGTTCGCGGCCGAGACGGTGCTGGTGCCGCGCGAGCGTTCGGGCGACATGTTCAACTCGTGGCTCGTCACGCTGTTCCGCTCCCACGGTTATGAACTCGAGCGGACGATCGCGACGCTCAGCGCTCCGTGGGATCGGCGGATGCCGCCGGTCGCGAGGGGTGAGGCCGTGGCGGTGGTGGTATCCGAATGGGCGGACGATCCCGGGGCAGAGTTCACGGCGGTGCCGTTCGATCCGCCGCTGACCTTCCCGATCGATCTGGCTTCGTGCTGGCCGGCTACCGAAGCCATCGACGCGCTGGTGTGGGCGGCTCTGCGTGTACGCGATGCCGAGGGATGGCTGACCGGCCGCGCACCGCGGACCGAGCTGCCCGACGATTGAGTCTCAAACGGTCCGAGTCGGACACTGATTGGACTTTTTCGGTAGGTCACCGTGGCCTACGGTGGACGGCGCAACCCTACGCAGGAGGGACCGGATGCAGACTGCCAATGACACGAACGGCCAGATCCCGCTGATGCTGATCCACGGCGCCTGGCTATCGGCCCGGAGCTGGGAGAACTACGCCGACTACTTCGGTAAACGCGGATTTGCCGTGTCTGCGCCGGAGTGGCCGCGCAAACACGGTGACGTCGAGGAGATCCGCGAGACCGCCGAGGAGTCGGCCGGACTCGGCGTGCAGGAGATCGTCAATCACTACGCGGCGGTGATCGGTGAGCTCGACCAGCCGCCCGTGCTGATCGGCCACTCCTACGGCGGGCTGTTCGTCGAGCTTCTGCTCGACCGCGGGCTGGGCCGGGCTGGCGTCGCAATGAGCCCGGCGCCGGCGAAGGGGATCGTCGCGCTGCCTCTCTCGACGCTGAAGGCCGGCGCGCCGGTGCTGGCGCATCCGTCCAAGTGGCACGGGGTCGTGGGCCTGACGGCTGAGGAGTTCACCTACGCCTTCGTGAACACGTTCTCCGAGGAGGACGCGGCGGCGGCGTACGAGCGTTACGCCGTTCCGGAGACCGGGCAGATCCTCTACGAGGCGGGATTCGCGAACTTCCACCTGCACCCGCCTACTGAGGTGCATTTCAAGAACGCAGACCGGGCGCCGCTGCTGCTCGTCGCGGCGACCAAGGATCACACCGTACCGGCCTCGCTCACCAAAGCGGCGTACAAGCGCTACGAGCACTCCCCGGCGCGGACTGACTACCTGGAGTTCGAAGGCCGGCCGCATTTTCATATGGTCGCGCCGGACTGGCAGGAGGTCGCCGCGGGCATCGATAGCTGGCTCGATGGCGTGCTCGACGCGCCCACTCCATCTGTCGGCCAAGCCTCATAGAGGAGACTCGATATGGACTTTGAGTTGAGCGACGTCGTCGCGGTGGTCACGGGCGCCAACAAGGGCATCGGCTTCGCGATCACCAGAGCGCTGGTGGCCGAAGGAGCCCATGTTGTCGCAGGCTCGCTCTCGACCGAGAACCTTGAGGAGATCGAGCGGGTCACTCCGGTCGCGGTCAACCTGATGGCGCCCGACGGCCCGGCTCTGCTGGTGCAGAAGGCGATCGACGAATACGGTCGGCTCGATGTGCTGGTCAACAACGTGGGCGCGGTGCGAATCAGGCTGGACGGCTTTTTGGGTACCACCGACGAGGAGTTCGAGTGGGCGCTGCAGATGAACTTCTTCACCGGGTTACGCGCGACGCGAGCCGCGCTGACACCCATGCTCGAGCGAGGCTCCGGCTCCATCGTCAACATCGCCTCGGTGAACTCGTTCTTTCAGCCCGACGCTGCCACGATCGACTACGGCGCCGCCAAGGCTGCCGTCGTGAACCTGAGCAAGTCGCTTTCCCAAGAGTTCGGCCCGAAGGGCATCCGGGTGAACTGTGTCTCACCCGGTCAGGTCAGCACAGACCTCTGGCTCGGCGAGCACGGGGTCGCCGCCACATTCGCCGATGCTGGCGGCGTCGATGCGGACACCGTCCGCGCCACCGCAGCTGCGGCGAGCGCAACCGGTCGATTCACCACCCCTGAGGAGGTCGCGACGCTGGTCACGCTGCTCGCCTCGCGCCGAACCGCCAACGTCACCGGCGTCAACTACGTCATCGACGGTGGCCTAATCAAGACGACCTGAGCA
>DATFDC010000338.1:0-3752 GCA_035252415.1 Solirubrobacteraceae bacterium | reverse complement strand
ACGGGTTCACGTTCTTCGATGCGCCGGGCGGCTCGCAGGTCCCGGACGAGGTCGGCGACGCGATCGCGCGCACGCTGCGCGAGGCGAGCGCCAACCTGGGCGCGGTGTACGAGACGAGTCGCCGCGTGGGCAAGATCCTCGAGCAGGCCGAGGCGGGCGCGGCACGCTTCCTCGGGTGCGAGCCGCACGAGGTGATCTTCGGCACGAACATGACTTCGCTGGACTTCATGCTCTCGCGCACGGCGGGGCGGACGTTCGAGCGCGGCGACGAGATCCTGGTCTCGGCTCTGGACCACGACGGCGGCGTGGCCCCGTGGCTCGAGCTCGCCCACGACCGCGACCTGATCGTTCGCACCATCGACCTCCTGCCTGACACGACGCTCGATTACGCCGACCTCGAGAGCAAGCTGAGCGAGCGCACGCGCGTCGTGGCGTTCGCCTGGGCCTCGAACGCCGTGGGCACGCTGGTCGACGCCCACCGGGTCTGCGATCTGGCTCACCGCGCCGGCGCGCTGGCCTGGATCGACGCAGTGCACTACGCCGCGCACGAGCCGATCGACGTCCGGGCGATCGGCGCCGACGTGCTGATCTGCTCGCCGTACAAGTTCTGCGGCCCGCACCTCGGGATGGCCTACGGCCGCGCCGAGGTGATCGAGCAGTGGCGGCCGTACAAGGCCCGGCCGGCGCCGACCACGCCGCTTGGGCGCCGGTTCGAGACCGGGACGCAGCCGTACGAGCTGCTCGCCGGCTTCAACGCCACGCTCGCCTACCTCGACTCGATCGGCGGGTTCGACGCGATCGTGCCCTACGAGCGCTCGCTGGGCGAGCGGTTCCTGGCCGGGATCTCCGACGCGGTGACGGTCTACGGGCTGCCGAGCATGGAGGGCCGGGTGCCGACCTTCCTGATCAACGTGGGCGACGTGGCGGCGGCCGATGTCGCCGTGCACCTGGCCGGGCAGAACATGGGCGTGTGGGCGCATGACTCCTGGTACTCGCTCGGGCTCTACCGCCAGCTTGGCTACGAGAACGACGCGGTGCGCCTGGGGTTCATCCACTACAACACGTCCGAGGAGGTCGACCGGTTGGTGGCGGCGCTCAACGGACTGGCCGCCTGAGCCGAGGGGCCGTGATGGATTAACCCCCATATGTGTGGTTAATCCATCAACGCCTCCGCTTGACACGCCTCGTACTATTACGTTATGCGATACATCGGAGAGCGATCTACTGACCCCGGGCTACTCGTCCTGACCAGCCTGGCCGAGGGTCCCAAGCACGGCTACGCGATCACGCTCGACGTCGAGGAGTTCTCCGGCGTGAAGCTCGGCCCGGGCACGCTGTACGGCGCGCTGTCCCGGCTCGAGTCGCGCGGGCTGATCGAGCCGCTGCCGGCCGACGACCGCCGGCGCCCGTACCGGCTGACCGCGGCGGGCAGCACCGCGCTCGAACAGGAACTGCAGGAGCTGCAGTCGGTCACCCGCCAGGGACTCGATCGGCTCCGGGTGGCGGAGGCAGCCCGATGACTCGGTGGCTGGCCCGCCAGACGCTGCGCCTCTACCCGCTCGCCTACCAGCGCCGCTACGGCGAGGAGATGCGCGGGCTGCTCGAGGACCGGCCGCCCCGGGCCGGCACCGTGTTCGATCTCCTCAGGGGCGCGGCCCGCGCCCACCTGCGCCCGGGAGACGTATCGGCCGGACTGGTCGCCCCCGCCGAGCGTGTGCGGGCGAGCACCAGCGGCGTCCTGCTCTGCTGGGTGCTCTTCGCCGCGGCCGGTTTCGGCTTCGCCAAGACCACGGAGGACCAGCCGTTCTCGGTCGCCGGCCACGCCCATCCGCTGCTGCGCGACGCGCATCTCGCGGTCCAGGCGGTGGCGCTGATCGGGTCCGCGGCCCTGCTGCTCGGGGCGCTCCCGCTGATCTTGTCCGCGTTCGGACGGGCGCGGCGAGACCCGAGCTTCCGGCGCACCGTGGCGCTGCCGTTCCTGCCGGTGCTCGTGTTCGGAGCCATCACCGCAGGGGTGGTCGTATTGGCTCACAACCAAACCGGTGGGTCCGGCGTCGCGCTCATCTGGGGGATCGCCGGCCTGGCCTGCGGAGTGTGGTGCGCGCTGGCCTGCCGCGATGCCCTGTTCGCCACGCCGGTGCCGGCCGCGCGGCTGCGTGTTGCACTTGTGGCCGGGACGGTGGTCACGGTCGCGATGGTGGCCATCGCGGCCGCCACCGCGGTTTACGCAATCCTCCTGAGCGTCGACGTCTCGCCCATCGCCGCCGAACCGAACGGCCCGTTCCAGGTGGTGAGCGTCACCACGTCGCTGATCATCCAACTCGTGGTGATGGTGGGCGCCGGCGCGGTCGCGGCGGTGGCCCTCGTACGCGGGTGGCGCGTGGAGAGCGAAGTCGCCTGATTGATACGGTCGCCGCGTGGAGGACACGCGCACGACCGCGGCCCGCACGCACTTCGACAGCTGGTCAGAGACCTACGAGCAAGACTCGGCCGCGCGCTGGCTCCGCGAGGTGCAGACCCAGGCGCTCGCCGCGCTGGCCCTGACCCCCGACGATGTGCTGCTCGACCTGGGCTGCGGCACCGGCGCGGCGGTCCGCGACGCCGCGCCGGCCGTCCGCCGCGCGGTGGGGTTCGATCTCTCGCCGGGGATGATCGCCCAGGCCAGGGACCGCGCCGACGCCGCCGGACTCGAGAACGTCGACTTTGACACCGGCGACGTGAGCGGACGGCTGCCCTACGAGGACGGCGCGTTCACCGCCCTGGTGTGCACCACGGCCTTCCATCACTTCCCAGAGCCGTCGAACACGATCGCGGAGATGACCCGCGTGCTCGCCCCGGGTGGCCGACTGGTCATCGCTGACGCCAACCGCCGCCACCCGGCGGTGTTCGTCCTCGACCTGGTGCTGCGGGTAGCCCAGCCGAGCCACGTCGGTTTCCGCTCGCCCGGGCGACTGATGCACGACTTGTGCGCGGCCGGCTTCGCCCAGGTCTCGTACTGCACGGTTCGGTGGCGCAGCTACGCGTTCGTGCGGGGCGAGAAGGCGCTCGGCTGAGCGTGCACGAGCTCGAGTTGCTCAGCGCGCCGGCCCTGCGCCGGCTACTCGAGCACGGAACCGACACGGTGATCGTCCCGTTCGGATCGGTGGAGGATCAGAACGGGCACCTGCCGCTGGGCGCGGACTCGCTGCTCGCGGATCTCGCCGGACGCGAGGTGGCCGCCCGGCTGGATGCCGTGCTCGCGCCGACCGTACGAGTGGGGGCCGGGCCGACCGGCACGCTCGGCGTCGAGGACAGAACGCTCACCGAGACGGCGGTGGCGCTGGCCAGCCGCCTCGCCGATCAGGGATTCCGCCTGATCGTGCTCCTGCCGATTCACGGCGGCAACGTCGAGCCGCTGAACCTCGCGGTGGCGCGCTTCAACGAACGGACCGGTCCGGCGCGGGCGTGCGCGCCCCGGGGCGATGTCGGCCCAGACCCCGGAAGCCATTCGGGCAAGTGGCTGACGTCGGTGATGCTCGCGTACCGCCCGGAGGTCGTGAAGCTGCGCGCGGCGGACGCGAGGCTCCGCGCCGAGCTGACCGAAGCCGATCCGGACACCGGCCGCGCGCTGCTCGAGCGCTACGTCAGCTCGATCGTCGAGCAGACGAGGACGCAACGCCACGGCCGAGCGTCGCGGCCAGGCGCGCCACCGCCCCGGTGAACGCGTGCTCGGGCGGCTTGGCGTAGCCGACCACGAGCGCGGGGGCGTGAGC
>DATFDC010000337.1:0-5297 GCA_035252415.1 Solirubrobacteraceae bacterium | reverse complement strand
TCCGAGCTTGTCGTCCGGGCCACCCACGTCGAGGCGCCGCCGCCGCTGTTCTCCGAGGACGAGCCTCCGCTGCCCGACCCCGAGCCTCCCGAGGGTCCCGAGCCGGCCGCGGAGCCGGTCGCCGAAGAGGATCTCACCCCGCAGGGGCGCTACCGGGCGAGCGTCACCGATGACCCGAGCTTCGTCTGGCGCCTTCCGCCGGCGCGGTTCCTTGTCCGCTCGACGGGCGAGGCGGCCAAGCCGGACACCGCCGGTCAGGAGCAGGTCGCGGCGACGCTCGTGGAGACCCTCGGGCACTTCGGGATCCAGGCCAAGGTGATCGGGCGGGTCACCGGGCCGCACATCACCCGATACGAGCTCCGCCTGGCGCCGGGCACCAAGGTCTCCAAGGTGGCGCAGCTGAAGGACGACCTGGCCTATGCCCTTGCCGCGGTGGAGATCCGGATTCTGGCTCCGATCCCCGGTAAGCAGGCGGTCGGGGTCGAGGTCCCGAACGCCCGCCGGAGGATCGTGCATCTGGGCGACGTCTTCCAGGAGCCGCCGGCCGACTGGTCGCCGCTGACCGTGTGGCTCGGCAAGGACATCGCGGGGCGGGCGATCGGCGCCGATCTGGCCAAGATGCCCCATCTGCTGGTCGCCGGCACCACCGGCGCCGGCAAGTCCGCGTGCGTGAACGCGATGCTCTGCAGCGTGCTGCTGCGGGCCACGCCGCACGAGGCCCGCGTGGTGCTGGTCGACCCCAAGCAGGTCGAGCTCAATCACTACGAGGGCGTCCCGCACCTCCTGACGCCGGTCATCACCAGCCCCCGGATGGCCGCGAATGCCCTGCAAAACCTGGTCAAGGAGATGGAACAGCGCTACGGCACGATGTCGCTGGCCCGGACGCGGAACCTGCCCGAGCTCAACCGCGCGCGCGAGAAGCGGGGCGAGCCGCCCCTGCCGTACATCCTGTGCGTGATCGACGAGCTGGCGGACCTGATGATGGTCGCCCCGGCCGACGTCGAGGACTCGATCATCCGCCTGGCCCAGAAGGCGCGAGCGGTCGGCATCCATTTGGTCTTGGCCACCCAGTCGCCGCGGGTCGACGTGATCACCGGGATGATCAAGGCCAACGTTCCTTCCCGGATCGCCTTCGCGGTCTCGTCCCAGACCGACTCGCGCGTGATCCTCGATCACAACGGCGCCGAGTCGCTGCTCGGCCAGGGCGACATGCTGTTCTCGCCGGTCGGCTCGAGCAAGCTTCAGCGGATCCAGGGCGCCTACATCGACGAGGAGCAGATCGCCGAGCTGACCGAGGCCTGGCGCCGGCAGGGCGAGCCCGAGTTCCACGAGGAATTGCTCGAAGAGGTCGCCTCCGACGGGGACGGCTCTGGTTCGGACGAGTCCCCCGAGTTCAGCCCGGACGAGGACCCGCTGCTCGAGGAGGCGATCGCGCTGGTCGCCCAGATGGGGACTGCCTCGACCTCGATGCTCCAGCGCCGGCTGCGCCTCGGCTACACGCGCGCCGGGCGGCTGATCGACATGCTCGAGCGCCGCGGGATCATCTCCGGCTACGAGGGGTCGAAGCCGCGCCAGGTGCTGATCGGCGAGGCCGACGTGCCCCGCATCCTGGCCCATCTGGCCGAAGCGGACGGACCCAGCGTGCCGCCGCCGGTGCGGGTTCCGGACGACCCGGTCGACGAAGAGCAGTAGCGCCTTGCCTGGCCGTTCGGAGCGGCGGACCACACGCCCGGTGGCTAACGCTTCCGACGCTAGCCTTCGCAGGCGAATGGCCGACATCGGCACGACCCTGCGGGAAGCGCGCATCCGCGCGCGGATCGACATCAGCGAGGTGGAGGCACGGACGAAGATCCGCGCCAAGTACCTGCGCGCGATCGAGAACGAGGAGTGGGACCTGCTCCCCGGACCGGTCTACGTCAAGAGCTTCCTGCGCACCTACGGCGACTTCCTGGGGGTCGACAGCCGGCTGCTGGTCGACGAGTACAAGCGCCGCTACGAGCGCCCGGCCGACCAGGACCTGCGGCCGATCAGCTCGCTCGGGCGTGAGCGCGAGCGCCGGCGCCGCCGGCCCCGGCTCGGTCCGGTCGGAGTGATCGTGCTCGCGCTGCTCGCGGTGGCCGGTGCGCTGTACGTGGTCGGAGTCGTGCTGGGCGGCTCGAGCACCACGACGACCTCGACGCCGTCCGGCCCGGTGGCGTCTGGGCCCTCGACCTCGTCCACCTCGGCGACCTCGCACACGAACACCGCGCACAAGCCGCCGGCCAAGCACCACCGTCCGGCGCCGCCGCCCAAGCCGACCAAGGTGACCGTGAAGCTCGTGGCCACCAGCACCCCGGTCTACGTCTGCGTCGAGGACGGCAACGGCAAGGTGCTGATTCCCGGGGTGATCTACTCGCCCGGTCAGACCATTCCCACGCAGACCGCGAGCAAGCTGCTGATGACGTTCGGCAACAGCGCGGTGCAGATGAAGGTCAACGGCAAGACTGTGCCGGTCGGCCCGGGCGCGCCGGTCGGCTACGAGGCGACCCCCAGCAAGACGACCGTGCTGTCCGCCGCCCAGCGCCCCACGTGCGGATGAGCCCCGGTCGATCCTCCACTGCCGCGGTGCGGGCGGGGATCCTGGTCACCGGCACCGAGGTGCTGACCGGGATCATCACCGACCGCAACGGCCCCTGGCTGTCCGAGCGTCTGGTCGAGCTCGGGGTCGATGCGGCGATGATCCACATCGTCGGCGACCGCCCTGAAGACCTGATGGGCGCGCTGAGCTTCATGGCCTCGTCCGGGATGGCCCTGATCGTCACCAGCGGCGGCCTCGGGCCGACCGCCGACGATCTCACCGCGGAGATCGTTGGGGAGTTCTGCGGGCGGGAGATGGCGCTCGACGAGGAGCTCGAGGAGCAGATCGCCGACATCCTGCGCCCGCTGATGAGCCGCTGGCCGGGGTTGGATCTCGACGCGGTCCGGGCCGCGAATCGCAAGCAGGCGGTCGTGCCGGTCGGAGCCACAGTCCTGGATCCCGTCGGCACGGCGCCGGGCCTGGTCGTGCCGCCCGCTGCTGGCTCCGGCCCGACGGTGCTCGTGCTGCCCGGTCCGCCGCGCGAGCTTCACGAGATGTGGGAGAAGGCGGTGGGGACCGAGGCGTTCCAGCGCGCGATCGCCGGCGCCACGGAGTACCGGCGCGGGATCGTGCGGTTGTACGGGATCCCCGAGTCCGAGATCGCCAACACGCTGCGGGCCGCGTCTGATGCCGGGCTGGCGCTTGAGCCGCTGGAGATCACGACGTGCCTGCGGCGCGGTGAGATCGAGGTGGCGACTCGGTATGAGCCTGTGGCCTCGGCGGACTACGAGGCGTTCGTCGAGTTCATGGCGGGGCGCCACCCGCACGAGTTGTTCTCGCCGGATGGCGCGACGGTCGACGAGCAGGTCGCTTCGCTGTTGGTCGGCTCGGGGCGGACCGTCGCGGTCGCCGAGTCGTGCACGGGCGGTTTGATGTCGGCGCGGCTGACCGAGCGCGGCGGGTCCTCGGAGTACTTCCTCGGGGGCGCGGTCGTGTACTCCAACGAGGCCAAGGTGTCGCTGGCCGACGTCGATCCCGGGTTGATCGAGCGGGTCGGCGCGGTGTCGGTCGAGGTCGCCGAGGCCCTGGCCATCGGCGCTTGTGCCCGCTTCGGGACCGACTTCGGCATCGGGATCACCGGCATCGCCGGCCCGGGCGGCGGCACCGAGGTGAAGCCCGTCGGCACCGTCTGCTTCTCGGTGTGCTCGCGCGAGGGCGCGCGTCTGACGCGGCAGTTGCGGTTGCCGGGCAACCGCTCGGACATCCGCGACCGCTCGACCACGGTCGCAATGCATCTCCTGCGCCGGGTCCTGCTCGGCGAGGGGTTGGACGCGGTGCCGTCGGAGGCCGGCTCCAGCGGCGAGCGGGCGTGAGCTCGGCACGGCCGGCCCCGGCTCCCGAGCGGGCCCGTCTGTTCGTCGCGCTCGAGCTTCCGGCGTCCGCGCGCGACATTCTGGCCCGGTGGCGCGGTTCTGTCCTGCGGGAGTTTGCGGCGCTGCGCCCGGTACCGGTCGAGCACCTCCACGCCACCCTGTGCTTCCTGGGCTCGCGTCCGGCGTCGCAGATAGAGGAGATCGCGGCGGCGTGCGGGGTGGTGGCCGGAGAGCCGGCTCTGGAGCCGCGGCTCGGCGAGCCCGTGTGGCTGCCCGCCCGCCGTCCCCGTGTGCTCGCCGTGCGCCTGGAGGATGGTTCCGGCGCGCTGGCCCGGGTTCAGGCCGTGCTGTCGGCGGCGCTGGCGGCCGGGGGCTGGTACGCCCCCGAGTCGCGGCCGTACCTGGGCCACGTGACCGTGGCCCGGGTGGCCAAGGACGCGCGGATCAAGCCGCCGCGGTTGGAGCCGCCGCCGGCCGTCGACGTGCATTGCTCGCGGGTGACGCTGTATCGGTCGCGGCTTGGGTCGGGCGGTGCCCGGTATGAACCTCTGGGCGTCGTGGAGCTTGGGTCCGAGCCGGGCGCGGCCGACCCGCTGTCGGTCGTGCGCCGGTTTCATGCGGCTCAGGCCGAGGTCTACGCCGGCTCTGGCTCGGTCGCCGGGGTGCGGGAGTTGCTGGCCGAGGACGTCGTGTGGCACGTGCCGGGGGCGAGCGCGATCGCCGGCGAGCACCGCGGGCTCGAGGCCGTGCTCGCCTACATGGACGCGCGCCGGCGGATCATGGACGGAACGTTCCGGGTTGTCGTTCACGGAGCGGCAGTGATCGCCGGACGGGTGGTCCAGCTGGCCGGGGGTGTTGCGGTGCGTGACGGTCGCTCGGTCGAGTGGGAGACCGTCGGCGTGTTCCGGGTGGCCGGCGGCCGGATCGCCGAGTGCTGGCTGGTCCCGTTCGACCAGGCGGCGTTCGACGCCATCTGGTGCTAGCCGGACACCGCCACCTGCCACCGCCCGCGACCGCCCGCCACCGCGCACCACCAATCTGCCACTCGACCGTCCGCCCGAGGTGAATGGCGGTTCACTCGCGCCTGGCGCGAGTGATCTGCCGCTCGTACGCCGTGGCTCGCCGAGTGGCAGGATCCTCGCGCGACGCCCCGCGCCCCGATCCGGAATGCTTGTGTCCATGCGCGTAGCGGTCACCGGCGCCACCGGGCTCATCGGGCGAGCGCTGGTCAAGGAGTTGCAGGGCCGCGGCGATGAAGTCGTGGCGCTGTCCCGCGATGCGGGCCGCGCCCGCCAGGCGCTCGGCGACCAGGTCGAGGCGCACGCGTGGCCTGACCCGGTGAGCGCGCCGCCCCCCGAGGCCGCGCT
>DATFDC010000336.1:0-7957 GCA_035252415.1 Solirubrobacteraceae bacterium | reverse complement strand
TCGGCCGGGGGCAGGGACTCGGGCGGCGGCTCGCGCCGGCGCTCGAGCATGGCCAGCGCGAGCTGCACCTCGGGCGCGAGCGTCTCGCCGTCGACCTCCACCGGCGCTCGCCCGGACAGGCGCACCTGCACCGACGGAGGTAGCGCGTCGAGCCCCTGGGCCGCCCACTGCTGGGCGCGAAGGCTCAGCGTGGAGGGCGGGCGGGCGCGCGGCACGCGGCGATGCTACCCGCGTACGCGCGGCGGATCAGGCGGCCGCCGGGGCGGGAGTGAGGCGAGCCGACGCGCCCCGCACGCAGCCTGGCCCCACAACGCCGCCGCTCTGGGCCGCTGTCGTTTGACATCAAGCTCTCGAGAGATTATTCTCGAGAGGTATGTCTCAAGAACCGTCTCATGCCGGCGTCCGCGAGCTCACCGATCCCCGCGCGATGCGAGCAATCACCCACCCTGTCCGCCTGGCGCTGATCGAGGCGCTCGGGCTGGAGGGCCCACTGACCGCGACCGCCGCGGCCGAGGTGATCCGTGAGTCGCCCACCACGTGCTCGTTTCACTTCCGCCAGCTGGCCAAGTACGGGTTCGTCGAACAGGCCGCGACCGGCCCCGGCCGGATGCGCAGCTGGCGGCTGACGCAGGTGGGGATGCGATTCACCGACCTGCACGAGGATCCCGAGACGCAGATCGCCGCGCGAGCCCTGTCCCGAACCCTGCGTGAGCGCTCGTTCGCGCGGCTCCAGGCCTACTTCGAGGAGCGCTCGAGCTATCCCGTGCGCTGGCAGGAGGTGACCGGCTCGAGCGAATTCACGCTCCACGTCACGCCAGAGGAGCTGCGCGCGCTGGACGATGAGATCACCGCGATCCTGCGCCGCTACCGCGACCGGATCGCCGATCCTGCGCGCCGGCCGCCCGACTCGCTGCCCATCGAGGTGCTGCTGTTCGCGTACCCGGCGGCGCCGCCGAAAGCATGATGCGTCGCCTGCTGGCGGTTCGCGATGCGCGCGTGTTCCTGGCCGGGCAGGCCGTCTCGGCATTCGGCGACTCGGCGCTGTGGCTCGCCACCGGCATCTGGGTCAAATCGCTCACCGGCTCGAGTGCGGCCGCCGGGCTCTCGTTCTTCTTCTTCTCCGCCCCGGCGCTGTTGGCGCCGGCGTCCGGTCTGGTGGTCGATCGGGTCAGCCGGCGGCGGCTGCTGGTCGCGATCAACGCGAGCACGGGCTGCGCCGTGCTGGCGCTGTTGCTCGTACATGGCGCCGGCCAGGTGTGGTTGATCTATGTCGTCATGGTGATCTACGGGCTGGCCCATTCGACGATCGGCGCGGCCCAGTCGGCACTGCTCGCCTCGATGCTCCCGCCCGGGTTGCTGGCCAACGCCAACGGCGCGCTGCGGACGCTTCAGGGGACGCTCGGTCTGGTGGCGCCGCTCACCGGCGCGGGCCTATTCGCGCTGATCGGACCGCACCCGCTCGTGCTGCTCGATGCGGCCACGTTCGCCGTGCCGGTGCTGTGCGCGCTGTCACTCCGGGTGGCGGAGGCTCCGGTCCGGCCTCGCGCCGGGCGCTGGCGCACCGAGCTGAGCGCCGGCGTCCGGCACCTCGTCGCGAACCCACCGCTGCGGCAAGTAACCGTCGCGGCCGTGTGCGCGGTGCTCGGGTTCGGCTTCAGCGAGACGACGATCTTCGCGGTCGTCGACCAAGGCCTTCACCGGGCTCCGGCCTTCGTCGGGGTGCTGGTCACTCTGCAGGGCGCGGGGGCCGTGCTCGGCGGCCTCACGGCAGCGCCGCTGGTCCGGCGGATCGGCGAGCGACGGCTGATCGCCACCGGGTTGCTGGTGATGGGCGTCGCGTCCTTGGTCGAGATTCCGCCCTTCTTCGGCTCGGTCCTCCCCGGCTTCGTGTTGTTCGGCCTGAGCCTGCCATGGGTGATCGTGGGCCTCACCACCCTCGTTCAGCGGTTGACCCCGTCCGAGCTCCAGGGCCGCGTGTACGCGGCCGCCGACGCGGTGATCACCACGCCGCAGACGATCTCAGTCGCGGCCGGCGCGGCGCTCATCGGAGTCGCCGGCTATCAGGTACTGCTTGGGACCATGGCCGGGTGCAACGCACTGGCCGGGAGCTACCTGGCCCGGCGGTATCGTTGCCCGGGTGAGCAGCCGCATCAACCACGTCAGCATCAACGCCCGCGACCTGCAGGAGTCGGTTGACTTCTGGGTCGAGCTGCTCGGTGCCGAGCCGATCCCGACGCCCAACTTCGGGCTGCCGGTTCAGTGGCTGGCCCTGGGGCGGACCCAGCTGCACCTGTTCGAGCGCGACATTCAGCCGACCAGCCATCACCATCTGGGCATCACGGTCGATGACCTCGAGCCCGTGTACCGGGTCGCTGAACGTCGCGGCGCGTTCGACGGTCGCTCGTTCAACAACCACCTGGTCGAGCTGCCGGGCGATGTCGTCCAGCTGTACCTGCGCGACCCGGCCGACAACCTGGTCGAGATCGATCAGTACGGGGTCGATCGTCTCCCGGAGGACATCCGAGCGCAGGTGAAGCCGCTCTGGGAGTTCAACCCCCAGAGCGACGAGCAGATGCAGGGCCGGTTGTTCGTGCCCGACTGAGCGCGGTCGCTCAGCTCCCCGGGTCCGCCTCGAGCGCCTCTATCGTCAGCGCCAGGTAGTCGCCGTCGCTTCCCGGCGGAAACGCCCAACCGTCGGCGGGTCCCTTGAGCGCCAGCACGGTCCCGGTATCGAGCTGCTCGGCAACCTCGGGGAAGCGCATGGTCGAGACGACCAGGTAGCGGGCCCGGGTGCCGGCGGCGTTGCGGACGCGGTGCGCCCCGGCGGCACCGGCCGGGAATGCCACCACGGCCCCTTTCGTCACCTCGCGCGTCCCGTCCGGGGTGCGGAGCTCGAGCGCGCCGTCGAGCACGATCAGCAACTCCTCGTTGCCGTGGTGCATGTGGTACGGCGCCGCCTGGCCCCCCGGATCGAGCTCATACAGCGTGCAGCCGAGCTCCCGAGCGCCTGCCGCCGCGCCGACTCGGGTCCCGCGGGCGCCGCCGATGTCGCGCTCCCACTCGGTTGTCTCAAACAGGTTCAGGTCGTTGGGCATGAGCACAAGGATTGCATTGGCGCGCACTTCGGCTGGCGAGCACCTGCCCGGTTGCTGTAGAACCTCGCTGCGGGAGCGCAGAGAGACCCGAGACCGAGAGGTTGGAGAGAGATGGCAGACCGAATCTTGACCACGCACGCCGGCAGCTTGCCCCGCCCCGACGAGCTGGCCGACATGATCTGGGCCCGAATGGACGGCGAGACCGTCAATGACGGCGAGCTGACGGCGAAGATCGATGCCGCCGTGCAGGAGGTAGTCGCCAAGCAGCGCGAGGCCGGCATCGACGTGATCAGCGACGGCGAGATGAGCAAGACGGGGTTCAGCACGTACATCAACGACCGCTTCTCCGGGTTCGGCGGCCGGTCCGAGTTCCAGGCCGACGACGTGGCGCCGTTCCCGAATCTGGCCATGCGCCTGTTCGCCACTCCGTCCATGGCTCACCTGGTCTTCGCCAACTGCGTGGGGCCGGTCGAGGTGGCGGACAAGGACGCGGTGCATCGCGACATCGCGCGCTTCAAGAGTGCGCTGGGGGACACCGACGCGTCCGACGCGTTCATGGGGACGATCAGTCCGGGACAGATCGCCTTCAACTATCCCGACCAGCACTACGGCTCGCACGAGAAGTACCTCGCGGCGTGCGGCGAGGCGCTGCGCTACGAGTACCAGGCGATCATCGACGCCGGGTTCAACCTGCAGATCGATTCGCCGGACATGGCCATGGCGGCCCACTCGCGCTCGGTCGGATCGAGCGTCGGAGACTGGCACACCCACCTGCCGCTGGCCGTCGACGCGCTCAACGCCGCGCTCGACGGGATCCCGCCGGAGCGTGTGCGCTTCCACGTGTGCTGGGGCAACATCGCGAGTCCTCACCATTGCGACGTGCCGCTGGCCGACATCATCGACCACGTGCTCAAGGTCAACGCCGGCACCGTGTACGTGGAGGGCGCCAACCCCCGCCATGCCCACGAATGGCGCGTGTTCCGTGATGTCGAGCTACCCGACGACAAGAAGGTGATCCTGGGGGTGATCGATGTCAAGACCAACTACATCGAGCATCCACGCGTGGTCGCCGATCGCCTGGTTCAACTCGGCCAGATCGTCGGTAAGGAACGGCTGCTCGCCGGAACCGACTGCGGGTTCGACACGTTCATCCGCTGGTCGCAGGTCGACCCCGACGTGGCCTGGCTGAAGCTCAAGTCGATGAGCGAGGGCGCTGAGATCGCTTCATCCGAGCTCTGAACACTCGCGGTTGTCCCCTGGCCCACCGTCCCGGATACTGTGGGGGTGGGCCAGCAGGTCGCCGCCAGGACCTTCAGCCGCGAGGATCGCCAGCGCTACCGACGTAAGGTCCGGGCGTGTCTGGACGTGTTCGCCCGGATGCTCTCCGAGGCGCGCTTCCATCCGGAGCGGCGTTCGTTCGGGCTGGAGATCGAGCTCAACCTGACCGATGACGCCGGCGATCCGGCGCTGGTCAACGCGGCCGCGCTCGAGGCGATCGCCGACCCGGCCTTTCAGACCGAGCTCGGCCAGTTCAACGTCGAGATCAACGTTCCCCCTCGGCTGCTCGAGGGCGAGGTGTTCTCCGACCTGGAGCGCGACGCCCGGGCCAGCCTCAACGACGCCGAGAAGCGAGCCCGCACCGCGGGCGCGCACATGATGGTCATCGGGATCCTGCCGACGATCGGCGCACAGCATCTGCGGGCCGAGACGTTCAGCGCCAACCCGCGCTACGCGCTGCTCAACGAGCAGGTGTTCGCCGCCCGTGGGGAGGACCTGGAGATCTCGATCGGGGGCGTGGAGCGGCTGTTCATCCACGCGGACACGATCGCGCCGGAGGCCGCGTGCACCAGCGTCCAGCTCCACCAGCAGGTCGAGCCCGAGGCGTTCGCCCGCCACTGGAACGCCGCCCAGGCGATCGCCGGGGTCCAGGTCGCGGTGGCGGCGAACTCACCGTTCTTCTGCGGAAAGGAGCTGTGGCGCGAGACCCGCATCGCGCTGTTCGAGCAGGCCACCGACACGCGTCCCGAGGAGCTCAAGATCCAAGGGGTGCGCCCGCGGGTGTGGTTCGGCGAGCGCTGGATCACCTCGATCTTCGACCTGTTCGAGGAGAACGTGCGCTACTTCCCGTCGCTGCTGCCGGTGTGCGAGGACGAAGATCCACTCGAGACGCTCGAGCGCGGCGACGTCCCCCGGCTGGGCGAGCTTCGCCTGCACAACGGCACGATCTATCGCTGGAACCGCCCGATCTACGACGTCGTGCGCGACCAGCCGCATCTGCGCGTGGAGAACCGCGTGCTGCCGGCCGGACCGACGGTGGTCGACATCATGGCCAACGCCGCCTTCTACTACGGCCTCTTGCGGATGCTGGCCGAGGAGGATCGTCCGGTGTGGTCGCAGATGTCGTTCTCGGCCGCCGAGGAGAACTTCCATGCCGGCGCCCGCGAGGGCATCGACGCTCGCCTGTACTGGCCCGGCCTGGGCGAAGTGCCTGCGGCCGAGCTCGTGGTCAGGCGCCTGCTGCCACTCGCCCATGAGGGACTCGAGCGCTGGGGCGTCGCCTCGGAGGATGCCGCCCGCTTGCTCGGCATAATCGAGCGCCGGTGCGTGCTGCTGCGAAACGGGGCCGCCTGGCAGAGCCAGGTGTTCCATCGTCTGTACGAGGGCGGGCGCCTCGATCGAGGCGAGGCGTTGCGCGAGATGACGCGGCGCTATCGCGAGCACATGCACTCCAACCAGCCCGTCCACGACTGGCCGATGGACTGACGGGCGCTCCGTGAGTGACGCCTACCGGTCGGCCGGGGTCGACTACGCCACCCTCGACGCCGGAAAGCGGAGCGCGCTGAGCGAGGCGCTCGCGACCTCTGGGTTGCTGAGCGCCTCCGGCGGGCGCGCGCTGGACGAGTCGCGCGGCGAGCCTGCGTTCGTGTTCGAGGCCGCCGGACGGCTGATGGCGTTCGTCGTGGAGGGGCTCGGCACGAAGTCGATCATCGCGCGGCAGGTCTCGGAGGAGCTGGGCTTCGCTGGGTTTGGGAATGTCGCCTACGACACGGTGGCGGCGATCGTCAACGACCTGTGCTGCGTAGGCGCGCTGCCGCTGGTCGTCAATGCCTACTTCGCGACCGGCGCGTCTGAGTGGTACTCGCGGCGCGAGCGCCATGAGGACCTGCTGGCCGGCTGGCGCGAGGCCTGTGTCGACGCGGGCGCGACCTGGGGCGGTGGCGAGTCGCCGTCTTTGCCGGGCCTGGTCTCGGGTGCGGACATCGAACTGGCGGGCAGCGCGGTGGGCCTCGTCCCCGAGGGGCGGGACGCGATTCTCGGCGCCGAGCTTGGGGCCGGCGACGAGATCGTGCTGGTGGCCTCGAGCGGCCTGCACGCCAACGGCTCCTCATTGGCGCGGGCGGTGGCTTCGCGGCTGGCGGGCGGCTATGAGACGCCGCTGCCGAGCGGCCGGCGGTTCGGCGAGGCGCTGCTCGACCGGAGCGTGCTGTACGCCGGGTTGGTGCGGGCGCTGCTCGCGAGCCCGGTCGACGTTCACTACCTCAGCCACATCACCGGCCACGGGCTGCTCAAGCTGATGCGCCCGCGCCGCGAGCTGACCTATCGGGTGACGTGGCTGCCCGACGTGCCCGAGGTGCTGTCGTTCCTGGTCGAGCAGGCCGACATGACCCCGGCGGCCGCCTACACCACGTTCAACATGGGCTGCGGATTCGCCGTGTACTGCGCCGGCGGCGCGGGGGCCGAGGTGGTTCGGCTGGCGACGTCGGTGGGGCTCTCGGCGGGCGTGGCCGGAGTGGTCGAGGAAGGGCCCCGGCGAGTCGTGCTCGAGCCGGTCGGCGTCGTCTACGAGTCGGACGAGATGGATCTCGCGCCCCGCGGGTAACCGGTAACAAACGGATGAGAGGAGGGACCATGGCTAAATCCAGCCAGACCCTGCGCGCGCGGGTGTCCCAGGTCGGAGGCCGTCGGCGCAAGAAGCCGACGAGCCCCGTTCAGCGCGCATTCGACGATGTCAAACAGCTGGTCTCGGACACCGGGGACCGGCTCTTCAGTCGCTCCGGCCAGGGCAAAGCCAAGGCCAAGCAGGCTTCGGCCAAGAAGACCGCGGCGAGTCGGAAGCGAGCGGGCCAGCAGCGGCAGGCGGCGGCGAAGAAGGGCGCCGTCAATCGCATTCAGGAGCGGCGGGCGACGCCCAAGCAAGGCGGCCGCACCCGGGCCAAATCGCGCTGAGGCGCTCCGATATGCGGCCGGGAGGGGCAGCGGCGGGGTGCATTTCTCCCGAAAGCCCTGACGCCGCCCCGACCTCCGGCGCATAAGCATCCCCGAGGCGCTTATTTGCCGAAAGCGGCGGACGGGAGGGGGGTCTGGCTGGCGTTCTACACGGGCGAGGACAGCGCCGGGTGCGGCGCTGACGCCGCGCACGCCACCGCGCCGAGGAGCTCGGCGCGGCCCTGGAGGCTGGTCGTGATGACCTCGGTGTCGAGGGCTGGGCCGGGCTGGGCGAGGTGGCGGACCGAGTCGCGCACGCCGTTGGTGAAGTGAGCGCCGGTCGAGGCCAGGTCGCCGCCGAGGACCACCGCCTCCGGGTTCAGCGTGTTGCACAGGTTGGCGATCACAACGCCAACCGTGCGGCCGGACTCGGCCAGGACCTTGGTGGCGACGGGGTGCTCCATGTCCTCGGGCTCGAGGGGATCGAGCCCGAGTGGCTCGAGTTGGCGGCGGACCACGTCGATCGACACGGTGGCCTCGAGGCAGCCGCGGTTGCCGCACCGGCACCAGGCGCCGGTCGGGTCGATCTGGGTGTGGCCGATCTCGCCGGCCATGCCGTGCGATCCGCGGTACAGGCGGCCGTTCAGGACCAGGGC
>DATFDC010000335.1:0-11681 GCA_035252415.1 Solirubrobacteraceae bacterium | reverse complement strand
CGAGTTGGGCTCGGGCAGGCGAGCTGCGCGCGTTGCGCAGCGCCGTTCGCTCGCGCCGGACGGGACGCCTGGTGCTGGGTCGGCGCGGCGGGCGGCTGCTCTACGCCGAGCATCGCCACGCCCTGGTCGCCTTCGGGCCGCCGCAGTCGGGCAAGTCGGCCGGCATCGCGATCCCCGCGCTGCTCGACTGGAACGGTCCCGCGGTCGCCTGCTCGATCAAGACTGACCTCCTGGCGGCCACGCTGGCCCGGCGCCAAGCGCTCGGCGAGGTGCTGGTGTTCGACCCGTTCGGGCTGGCCCAGACGCCCAGCCAGACCTGGTCGCCGCTTCACGCGGCGGCCACCTGGGACGGAGCGCTCGAGGTCGCCTGGCGGCTGGCCTCGGCCGCCGAGGTCGACCGCCGGAGCGTGGAAGGCGGCGACTTCTGGGCGGTGGCCGCCGAGCAGCGCCTGGCTCCGCTGCTCTACGCCGCGGCAGCCGGCGGCGCCGGGATGGACAGCGTGATTCGCTGGGTCAATGGGCAGGGGACCCGGGAGCTCGACGAGGCGCTCATGCGGATCAGCGGCGAGGCCGACGGGAGCGAGGGGCGCGCGGCCGACGCGTACGCCGCCTACGACGCCATCAGGGCATTTGAGGCGCAGGCCGATCGGACACGAACCTCGATCGAGGCGACCGCTCAGACCCTGCTGCGCGCGTACCGATTCCAGCGCGTGCTGCGCTCGGCGGCGGGCGCCGAGATAACCGCCGATCGCCTGCTCGACGGGGCGAACACGCTGTACCTGATCGCCGACGCCAAGGCGTCCAAGCTGCTGCGACCGCTGTTCCTGGCGTTGCTGGGTGAGGTGGTCGACCGGGCCTACGAGCGGGCCACGCTGGCCGGCGGACGACTCGAGCGGCCGCTGCTCCTGTGCCTCGACGAGGCCGGCAACGTCGCGCCGCTGCCGAACCTGGCCGAGATCGCCTCGACCGCGCCGTCGCACAACATCCAACTGGTCACGATCTTCCACGACCTGGCCCAGGCGCGCTCCCGTTACGGCCAGCAGGCGGAGACCGTGGTGAACAGCCATCGGGCGCGGATGCTGCTGCCCGGGGTGGCCGATCTCGAGACGCTGCGCTACTTCGCCGGGCTGGTCGGCGAGGAGGAGACCCGCGACCGCACCCACACCACCGGTGCCGGCGGCACGACCCGTTCCATTTCGCGCCGGCGCCGGCCGCTGATCGCGCCCGAGGCTCTGCGCCAGCTGCCCGACAAGCATGCCCTCCTGCTCTACGGCCGGATCGCGCCGACCCGGCTGCGCCTGCGGCTGTGGTTCGAGGACCGCCGGCTGCGTGCGCTGGCAAGGGGCGCATCATGAGCCATTCCGAGCCCGACGACTGGCACGAGCCCGAGAGCGAGTGGGAAGAGCCCGTCACGGCGCGCTGGCCGCTCAGCTGCGAGGGGCTGTATCCACGTGAGCGATGGATGTGGTTCGAGCAGCTGTGGTCAGACGTCTGCGCTCTCCGGGTCCGCTACCGGCTGGCGCTGCGGAGCGGCTGGTGGGAGGACCAGGTGCAGGTGGAGGCGCTGGCCGCACTGTCGGCGTGGGTCGAGCGCTACGACTCGGGCGAGTGGGATGACCCGCCCGGCAAGCTGGCCCTGCTGTTCGACCTCGAGCGCCTCGCGGTCCTCCTGCGAGCCGGCGGCGAGCCGTTCCATCCCGATCGCGACCGGTTGGCGTTTGCGCGGTATCTGATCGAGCTTGGGTGTCAACCGCCCCCGGATCGGTAATCGGCGGATGATCTGCTGAGTCCCCGACCAAAGGAGCCCGCCGGTGCCCCTGTCCACACAGCGCAAGCATTCGCCGCGCCAGGCCATGCCGGAGACCGCCGCTCGGCGCGACCAAGGCGCCGAGCTGCCGCTTCACCGCCTGGGCGAGAGCGGGGTCGATGGCGAGACCGCCTACGAGCTCATCTCGAGCGAGCTCCTGCTCGACGGGCAGGCGCGGTTGAACCTGGCCACCTTCGTGACCACGTACATGCCGTCGATCGCCGGCCGTCTGATGTCTGAGACCGCCGACAAGAACATGATCGACAAGGACGAGTATCCGCAGACCGCCGAGATCGAGTCCCGCTGCGTGAGCATCCTCTCCCACATGTGGAACTCGCCCGACCACGAGCAGGCGACCGGCTGCTCCACCACGGGCTCGAGCGAGGCCTGCATGCTGGGTGGGCTGGCGCTGAAGTGGCGCTGGCGAGAGCGTATGAAGCAGGCTGGGAAGCCGACCGACCGACCGAACCTGGTCATGGGGATCAACGTCCAGGTGTGCTGGGAGAAGTTCTGCCGCTACTGGGACGTCGAGCCCCGCCAGGTTCCGATGGAGGGCGACCGCTTCCATCTGGGGGCCCAGGAGGCGGTGGCGCTGTGCGACGAGAACACGATCGGCGTGGTGGCGATTCTCGGTTCTACGTTCGACGGCAGCTATGAGCCGGTCAAGGACATCGCGTCAGCGCTCGATGACCTGGAGCGCGACCGCGGCCTGTACGTCCCCATCCACGTCGACGCCGCCTCAGGAGGATTCGTGGCGCCGGTGCTGCGGCCCGAGCTCGAGTGGGACTTCCGGCTCGACCGCGTGCAGTCGATCAACGCCTCCGGTCACAAGTACGGGCTGGTGTATCCCGGCGTCGGGTGGGCGATATGGCGGACCGAAGAGGCGCTGCCGCGCGACCTCGTGTTCGACGTCAACTACCTGGGCGGGCACATGCCCACGTTCGCGCTGAACTTCTCCCGCCCCGGCAGCGAGGTGATCGCCCAGTACTACATGTTCACGACACTGGGCCGCGACGGCTACCGCCGGGTCATGCAGGGAGCGAGCGACGTGGCTCAGTACCTGGCCGGCGAGATCGCGAAGATCGGCCCCTACCGGCTGGTCTCCGAGGGCAAGGACCTCCCCGTGTTCGCCTTCGCCCTGGCGCCCCAGGTCGAGAACTACAGCGTGTTCGACGTCTCCGATCGGCTGCGCCAGCGCGGGTGGCTGGTCCCCGCCTATACGTTCCCCGAGAACCGGACGGATCTCAGCGTGCTGCGGATCGTGGTCCGGGCCGGCATGAGCCGCGAGATGGCCGACCACCTGCTCGACTACCTGCGCGAGCAGACCGAATTCCTGGAGTCGCTGGACGCGCCGCTGCCCGACCAGGAGGACGCCAAGCGCACGGCGTTTTCCCACAACTAGCGCCGCTCAGCACCCCTTGAGGGCGCGGTCAAGACTCTGACCGGCCCCCTCAAGATCCCGCGGTGGGGCTCCGATCACCGGGGCCATGCACAAAAGACTCTTCCTGCTGGGGCTGCTGGCCGCGGCGATCATCGTCGTGCCGGGCGCGACGACCGCCCAGGCGCAGACCCCAGTCCGACACTCGCTCTACCAGCACTACATCGATCCGTTCACCGCTTCGGGCTGGTACCCGGCCCGCACCGACATGGGCGTCGACTGGTTCGTGACCCGTCGCCTGCCGGTGCTGGCGATCGGCGACGCCGTGATCCTCGGCTCGAACTCGCACGACGGCGGCTGGCCGGGCGGCCACTTCATCTGGTACCAGCTGCTGAACGGCAGCCATGCCGGCGACATCATCTACGTCGCCGAGCACCTCACGAAGCTGGTGTCCGCCGGCACCCACGTCCGCGCCGGCGAGAGGATCGCCGTGGCGCTCCCGGGCGGCACCGGCACGGAGTGGGGCTGGGCTGAGCCGACCGGCGCCACCCGCGCGGGCCCCTGCTACCACGAGGGCCAGATCACGCACTCGGGTCGGGAGATGGCGCGTTTCATGAAGTCTCTTGGGGCGCAGGTCCAGGACCCGCCGGGTCTTGGAGCGGATGCGCCGCTCGGCAAGCTCTGCTGATCGAGCGGCCATTCTGACCGACAGCCGGCGCCGCGCGGCGGTGGGCGGAGCGCGCTAAAGCACGTCCGCCAGCCGTCGCGCCGCCGCGCTGATCTGCCGGGTCGTGCTCGCCTCGAGCACCGCCTGAAGGTCGAGCACGCGGACGCCGAAGGAATCGAGGTCGCGGGTGCCCACGATCGCGTGACAGGGCACACCGGCCTGGCGGGCCCGGGTCGAGATCTCCGAGACGAGCTTGCCGGCCAGGCTCTGCTGGTCGAGCTTGCCCTCGCCGGTGATCACGGCCCGAGCCGATCGCATGCGCCGGTCGAACTCGACCGCGTCGAGCACGAATTGGGCGCCCGGGACAAGCTCGGCCCCGAGCTCGGCCCACAGCCCGCCTGAGAGCGCGCCGGCGGCCCCGGTCATCGGCACGCCCCGGGGATCGCGGGCAAACCGCCGGGCCTGGTCGTTCAACCGCCTGGTGAGGCGGATCACGGCTTCGGGGTCGGCTCCCTTCTGCGGTCCGAACACTCGCGCGGCCTCCTCGAACGGCGTGCGCACGTCGCTCAGCACGACGATCTTGACCCCGTCCACTCCGCCCGCCCCGCGGATGGCCTTCAGCGCGCCGGTGCCGCCGTCCATGGTGGCGCTCCCGCCCACGCCGAGATAGATCACCTCGGCCCCGGCGCCCGCCGCTTCCATGATCAGCTGACCGGTGCCAAACGTCGTGGCGGCGACCGGGTCGAGCTCGTCCGGCGCGAGCAGCGCGAACCCCGAGGCCGCGGCGGTCTCCACCACCGCAACCCCGTCCCCGAGCGCGAACGACGCCTCGATCGGCCGTCCCAGCGGGTCGGAAACGGTGGCGGTGCGCAACTCGCCCCCGATCGCGGGCAGGAGCGCCTCGAGCGTGCCCTCGCCGCCGTCGGCCACCGGGCACAGGTCGACGGGGCGCCCGGCCGCCGCGAGCCCGCGTCCGATCGCTCGGGCCACCTCGGCGGCTGACAGCGTCCCCTTGAACGAGTCGGGAGCGACAAGGATCGTCTCTGGAATTCCGGGAATGGAAGGCACGGCGGCTGTATCTTCCGCGATCGAGCCGTGCACGAGACGCCCGAGGACATCCGCGCCCTGCAGGAACTGCTCGATCGCAGCTATGACGCTGCGGGCCCGCACCTGCGGAGCATCACGACGCCCGAGCGCCGCGTCTCGGCAGAGGGCCTCGTCGAGCAGCTGACCGGGATGTGCCTGCTCGTCGTGGCCACGGTGACCGCGGACTGCCGTCCGATCGCCGGTCCGCTCGACGGGATCTTCTATCGCGGCGCGTTTCACTTCGGGACCGCGCCGAACTCGATCCGTTACCGCCACCTACTCAAGCGACCGCAGGTCTCGGCGACCCATCTGCCCCGGGAGGAGTTCGCGGTCAACGTGCACGGCCGCGCCGCGCCCCTCGACATCCAGGCGGCCGAGAGCCGCGGGCTGCGCGAGACGCTGTTCGAGGTCTACGGCCCCCGATACGGCTACGAGGAGTGGGAGAAGTTCCTCGAGGGCGGGGACGACCCGGCGAACAGTCCGTCGTACATGCGGATCGACGCCGACCGGATGTTCACGTTCCGGATGGACGATCCCGGACTGACCTAGAGAGCCTGCGCCACCGCGCGGCCGGCGGTCCGCCCGCTGAACAGGCAGCCGCCGAGGAACGTGCCCTCGAGCGAGCGGTAGCCGTGCACGCCGCCGCCGCCGAACCCGGCCACCTCGCCGGCCGCGTACAGCCCGGACAGCGGCTCACCGCCCGCCCGCAGCACGCGCCCGGTCAGATCGGTCTCGAGCCCGCCGAGCGTCTTGCGGGTGAGGATCCACAGGCGCACGGCGATCAGCGGCCCGGCTCCGGGATCGAGCAGGCGGTGGGGCTTGGCCACCCGGCTCAGACGGTCCGGGATGTACCTGCGAGCCCCATGGATCGCGGTGATCTGGAGGTCCTTGGTGTAGGGGTTGGCCATCTCGCGGTCGCGGGCCTTGATCTCGCGCTCGAGGTCTCCCGCGTCGATCAGCCCGTCCCCGGTCAGCGCGTTCATGCCCCGCACCAGCGCACCGAGGTCGTGCTCGACGACGAAGTCGACGCCGTGGCGCTTGAACGCCTCGACCGGCGGCGGCGCGCCCTTGCTGAGCCGGCTCGAGATCACCTGCTTGACGTCGCGGCCGGTCAGGTCGGGATTCTGCTCGGACCCCGACAGCGCGAACTCCTTCTCGATGATCTTCTGGGTGAGCACGAACCAGCTGTAGTCGTGGCCGGTCTTCATCAGGTGCTCGAGCGTGCCCAGCGTGTCGAAGCCGGGGAACAGCGGCACCGGCAGGCGCCGGCCGCGCGCGTCGATCCACAACGAGCTCGGTCCGGGGAGGATGCGGATCCCGTGGCGGGTCCAGATCGGGCTCCAGTTCTCGATCCCCTCGGTGTAGTGCCACATCCGGTCGGGGTTGATCACGTTGCCGCCGGCGTCCTGGCAGACCTGGACCATCCGCCCGTCGACGTGGTCGGGCACGCCGGAGAGCATCCGCTCCGGCGGGGTGCCGAGCGTCGACGGCCAGTTGGCCCGGACCAGGTCGTGGTTGGCGCCGATCCCGCCCGAGGTGACGATCACGGCCTGGGCCGTCAGCTCGAACTCGCCCGCCGCCACCCGTGAGCTCGGCTGCCCGCGGGACGCGTTGCTCGGCTCGAGCACCGTCCCGGCGACCCCTGCCAAAACGCCGCCATTCACGACCAGCCGATCGACGCGATGGCGGAACTTCAGCGTCAGGTTGCCCCGCGCGACCCCTTCGCGGACCCGGCGCTCGAACGGCTCGATCAGCCCGGGACCGGTGCCCCACGTGATGTGAAAGCGCGGCACCGAGTTGCCGTGCTCGGTTGCCAGGTAGCCGCCGCGCTCGGCCCATCCCGGCGTGGGGAAGAAGCGCACGCCCTGGTCATACAGCCACTGGCGCTTCTCGCCGGATGCGAACTCGACGTACGCCTCAGCCCATTTCCGGGGCCACTCGTCCTCAGGGCGGTCGAAGCCGGCGCTCCCGAGCCAGTCCTGCAACGCCAGTTCGGGCGAATCGTGAATCCCCACGCGGCGCTGCTCGGGGCTGTTCACGAAGAACAGGCCGCCGAAGGACCAGAACGCCTGGCCCCCGAGCGAGGCCTCGGGCTCCTGGTCGAGCACGATCACCCGCCGGCCGGCGTCGGCCAGCTCGGCCGCGGCGACCAGGCCGGCCAGCCCGCCGCCCACGACGATCGCGTCGGCGTCCATCAGCTCGACATCTGCTCGAGCTTGCAGTCGAGCGGGGACTTGTCCTCCCGCCAGCGGAGGATCTTGGTCCCGTGGCGGATGCGCCCGCCGCTCGCGTGGTCGAAGGTCACCTCGACGACCAGCTCAGGGCGCAGCGAGATCCACTCGAGCTCGCGCTCGCTCTGCCAGCGACTCGGGTCCCCGTGGCCCCGTTCGCCGGTCTCATATGGCGCCAGCTTGCCGACCAGAGTGCGCTTCTCGGCCGCCTTGAGCCCCGAGGAGTGGCCGACCACGTGCAGCTTGCCGGCGTCGTCGTAGAGCCCGAGGATCAGCGAGCCGACCGTGTCGGGCTCCTTCCCCGGCCGCCAGCCGACCACCACCGCGTCGATCGTGCGCACGCGCTTGATCTTGAACATGCCGGCACGCTCACCCGGTCGGTAGGGCGCGGTGCAGTCCTTGGCCACCACCCCCTCGCCGCTGCGCAGCCACGGCTCGGCCTGATCACGATCCCCGGTCAGGGGGGTCACGTCGATCTGGTTCCCGGCCAGCTCCTCGAGCCGGGCCCGGCGCTCGGCGAACGGTCGCTCGAGCCATGACTCGTCCTCGACGGCCAGCAGGTCGAAGGCCACGTAGCGTGCCGGGGTCTGCTCGGCCAGCATGTCGATCCGTGACTTCGCCGGATGGATCCGGTTCTGCAGCGCGCCGAAGTCCTGGCCCCCCTCGGGATCGTCGATCACGATCTCGCCGTCGATCACGTACCGGCCGGCCGGAAATGTCAGCTCGGGGAAGTAGCGCTCGAGCGGCTTTCCGCCACGTGACTGGATCATCCGCGGCTCGCCGTCCATGAACACGATGGCCCGGAAGCCGTCGTACTTGGGCTCGTAGGACCACTGCTCGCCGACCGGAAGTTCGGCTCGCGAGCGGGCCAACTGAGGCTGGACCGGGGGTTTCATCGGCAGCGGACTCACGGGCCGCGATGCTATGCGATGCGCGGTCGATACGATCCGCTGCATGGCCTCAGCGCACGGGACAGTTGCCGAACAGGAATACCTCGAGATGCTGTTCTGGCTGTTCGAGGCGGGGCTGCCGATGACCGGGGCCAACCTGGCCCGAGCCATGCAGCTGTCCGCCCCGACCGTGCACGAGATGCTGGGGCGTCTGGAGCGCGATGGTTACATCGCCCGCAACGCCGAGCGGACGGTCGAGTTCACCGAGTCCGGCCGCGAGCACGCCGAGCAGATCGTGAGCCGCCACCGGATGATCGAGCGCTTCCTTACCGACGTCGTCGGGGTGCCGTGGGACGACGTCCACGAGGAAGCCGAGCAACTCGAGCACGCGATGACGCCGCGCTTCGAGGCCTACGTGCGCGCCTCGGTGGGCGACGCCAAGACGTGCCCGCACGGCCACCCGATCCGGGTTCACGAGCGGATCGACGGGGTACCCCTGGCTGACTGCTCTGTCGGGGCGAAGGTGACGATTCTCCGGCTGGAGAACGAGGCCGAGGACCTTCTGCACTACCTCAAAGGGGCGGGCATCGAGCCGGGTCTCGAGGGCGAGGTGGCGGAGAACGATGGCGAGACCGTGTCGGTGAGGACGAACGGCGCCACCGCGACCATCACCGCGAGCGTGGCCGAGACGGTGTCGGTGACCGCCGATCCCTCGCCGCCGCCGCGCACGGCGCTTCCCGAGCAGCTGGTGCTCGGAAAAGAGCGTTACGGCCGCTAAGGCGACGGAAGCGCGCGCTGACTGGTCAGGCAGCGGCGCATCTGGTCGAAGATCGCCGGATGGTTGAGCAGGTCGAAGTGGTTGGCCTTGCCCAGGTGGTAGTAGTGCTCGATCGGAAAGCGCATCCGCTTGCCCCGTCCCTCGTGGGCCCAGGCGCTCGGCTGGAGCACGAGCAGGTCGCCGATGATGCGCCCCACGGGCGCATCGGCCTCGCGCGACAAAGTGGCGCAGATGAAGTAGTGCAGCGCGGTGGGCAGGAACGGGATCTCCTGCGAGGTATTGCGCAGGTAGGCGTCGCAGTCCTGGTCCATCCAGCACTCGTCGACCAGGTAGCCGTAGCGCAGGTCCTTGATCCCCGAGCTGCGCAGATTCAAGGCCCGGGCCAGGGGCCGGGTCTCGGGCAGGCGGGCCAGCGCCGCGCTGGCCGCATTCGCCGCCTGCTCGAGGGGCGCGCCGCGGTGCGGCGTGCCGAGCGTGAACACATGGCGGACCTTGGCCACGCACGCGCTGTCGGCGCCGTAGTGGCAGGCGCTCCGCCCGACCAGACCGCCCATCGAGTGCCCGACCAGGACCACCTCGTCGACTGGGACCGGCCAGTCCGCCACGAGCTTTTCCAACAGCGCCGCAAGCTCGCGGCCGTTCTCGGAGATGTGGCGGCCGGTGTTGTAGCGCAGGTACACCGGCGTGTAGCCGAGCTCGATCTCCATCCGGTGCCCGTACGGGACATGGCGGCCGGCCCCGAGCTTCCAGGCCTCGTCGGTCTCGCACAGGCCGTGCACGAACACCGCCAGGCGCGGCTTGGCGTTCGGATAGGCGCGCCGCAGCTCGGATCGACCGATGTGAAGGTCGCGGCCGTGACGGCGCACCGCCATCCGCAGGGCGAGCGGGTTGCCCTTCCGCATCAGCGCGTCGCCGAACGCGCCGTTCAGCGCGCTCACCAAGACCCGGCCGGCCGGCGTGTGCTCGATCGACGGCGCATCGGGGGCCTGGGCACGGCTGGCCGCGTTGGCGGCAGCGCGCACCACCGTGCCGGTCAGCTCACTGGCCGCCGAATAGGCGCGGCGCGTGATCTGGTCGTGGGCAAGCTTGACCGGCAGCGCCGCCGGCCCGACCCGGCGCCAGACCCGCCCGGCGATCCCTGTGTGCAGCTCCTGGATCTGGCGAGTCGCGCCCGCCGCGGCCTCGCCGGCGAGATCGCCTAAGGCCGCAATCTCCTCACGCCGCATTCACGTTCTCCGCCTGGCTCACCTGGCGGTAGGCCTCGGCCAGGCGCTTGACGCCCTCCTCGATCTCCTCGGGAGTGACGCCGGAGTAGGCGAGGCGCAGGCTCGAGTCCGCCCCGTCGAGGACGAAGTCGGAACCCTTGACGAACTGGACGCCGAGCTCGGCGGCGGCTTCGAACAGCGCGCCCACGTCGGTTGCCTTTGGCAGGTCGACCCACAGGAAGTAGCCGCCGGTCGGCTTCACGAACCGGGCGTCGGGCAGCTCGCGCTCGAGCGCGTCACACAGAGTGTTGGCCCGCTCCCGAAGAGCATCGCGCACCTTCTCGATCGAGCTCTCGAGCGCGCCTGACAGGCAGAACTGGTGGACGATCGCCTGCGCCACCATATTCGGCGAGATGTAGGTGGTGGTGGCGATCTTGACCACTCGGGCGATCACCTCGGCCGGCCCGACCAGGTAGCCCACCCGGATCCCGGGGCAGACCGTCTTCGAGAACGACGACGCGTACACCACGGTCTCGCCTTGATCCATCGAGAGCATCGTGGGCAGCGGCGCCCCCTCGAACCGCAGCGCGACGTATGGGTCGTCCTCGAAGATCGTGAACTCGTGATTGCGAGCGAGCTCCATCAGCCGGGATCGCTTGTCGGCCGAGAGCGTGTATCCGGCCGGGTTCTGGAAGTTCGGGATGATGTGGGCCAGCTTCGGTTTCGCGCCGGCGGCCAGCACGCGCTCGACCGCGGCCACGTCGATGCCGTCGGGCTCGAGCTCGACCATCCGCACGTCGGCGCCGCGGTTGCGCAGCGACAGCAGCGTCCGGTCGTAGGTGGGGCGCTCGACGATCACCGAGTCCCCGGACTCGACCAGCGCGTCAAACAAGAACGCGTCGGCCTGCATCGAGCCGTTGGTGACCACGACCTGCTCGGGCGCGACCTGGTGGCGCTCGGCGATCCATTGCCGCAGCGGCGGGTAGCCGATCGCCGTGCCATAGGCGGTCATGCCGCCGGGGTCGTGCTTGAACGCGCTGTCGGCGGCCTTTCGCAGGCCGTCGACGTCGACGATGTCAAGCGACGGCGCGCCGCGGGCAAACGAGATCGGTTTGGCCATGGATCTAAGACTACGGATTCGGCTGATCGAGCCGCACCTCGATGATCGCCCGGTCGGTCCCCTCGTAGCCCCGGATGAGCACTTCGCGCACACCGGGCAGGCCGGAGACCGCGCGCTCGAACTCGCGCAGCGCCTCGAGGCTCGCGAAGGGAGCGGCGGACAGGGTCACATCGGGGGAGTCCGGTCGGTGACGGGCGGCGCGCCGAGCCGGCGGCCGCGCCGAGGCGGACGGAGCCAGCACCCGCTCGTAGCCGGCCAGCAGCTCGCGGATCGAGGCGATCAGCCGGGCCGAGAGGTCGCTGAGGACCTGGATCTGAGGGCCCTCGGTCGCGGGTGGCGCGGGGACGGTGGCGGCGGCGGCGAGCGGTGGCTCCGGGATCGTCGTCAGGAGCGGAGCGGGCTCGCGACCGGGCACCAAGCCGATCTGAACGTCGCGCAGCAGCTTGTCCATCTCGGCGAGATGGGCCCCCAGCGCACTCGCTCCTTCGCTTGACACGGCCGGCTCGGAGGCTAGCGGCC
>DATFDC010000334.1:0-8465 GCA_035252415.1 Solirubrobacteraceae bacterium | reverse complement strand
TTCACCGGCCAGCGGATCGCCGAACGGATCGAATCCGCGGTGGCCGAGTACACCGGCGTGCCCACTGTCTAAGGGGTTTCGGGCCGTCCACCAAGCGTCGATTCGCGGGCCGCGATCTGGGGTCTGGGCGCGAGCGCGCCGACATAAGGTCGATGGCAACTCAGGAGCTTGAAATCGGAGTCGATCGCCCCTCGGCGGCGAGCGATCTGTTCATCTCCCGTCAGCCCGTGGTGGACGGCGAGATGCGCGTCTGCGGCTACCGCGTGGCGTACTCGAGCGCGGACGGATCCGAGCCGGGCGACGCCTCGGCGGCCCGGCTGCTCGGCGACGTCCTGAGCGGGGTCGGCCTGGAGGAGCTGGTCGGCGAGCTGCCGGCCCATCTGCCCCTGTCTCGCGAGGCGCTGCTCGCCCTCGGAGTGCCCCCGGTCCGGCCCGACAAGGTCCTGCTGAGGATCGCCCACGCCACCGCGCTCGATCCCGAGCTTGCGCAGACCGTCGACGCGCTGACCATGCGGGGCTACGCCCTGTCGCTGTACGACCTTCCGGGGGCGCAGTTCGACGCCGGCCTGCTCCAGCGCTTCGGGACCGTGGAGGTCGACTTCTCGCGCTGGACGGGAGGCGAGGCGGCGCTGGCCGTCCCGCGCATCCAGGCCGGCCGGGCCACGCCGCTGGCCGCCGGCGTGGTCGACTACACCGCGTTCGAGCAGGCCAAGCAGCTCGGCTTCGAGCTGTTCGCCGGACCGTTCTACGCCAGCCGGCACCGCGCCGCGGTCCGCAAGATCCCCGTGGGTGAGATGGGCACGCTGGTCTCGCTCGCGGCGATGCAGAGCGGGACCGCGACGATCGAGGAGCTCGAGGGCGTGATCGACCGCGACGTCGGACTGAGCGTCAAGCTCCTGCGCTACATCAACTCGGCCTACGTCGGCATGCGGGGCAGCATCAGCTCGATCCGCCAGGCGGTCATGATGCTGGGCTCACGCGGCGTGTCGCGCTGGGCGCTGCTGGTCGCGCTGACCGGTGGCCCGAGCACGCCCCGGGAGCTCTCGGTCGTCGGGCTGACCCGGGCCCGCATGTGCGAGCTGCTCGGAACCGATCGCGAGGATGTGGCCTCAGACCAGCTGTTCACGGTCGGTCTGCTGTCGGTGGCCGACGCGCTGCTCGAGGTGCCGCTCGAAACGATTGTCGAGGAGCTGCCGCTGGCCGTCGAGGTGGGCGCGGCGCTGCTGCATCGCGACGGGCCAGCCGGCGCGATCCTCGACGCGGTGGTCAGCTACGAGCGCGGCGAGTTCGACGCGGCCAGCCTCCAGTCGCACAGCCGGGGGATCGCGACCTCGTATCGCGACGCGCTCGGCTGGGCCGTCGGCACTGTCTCAGCGCTTAGCTGAGTACCGTTCCGCGCGTGATGGCGCGGGTACGCCTCGACACGCTGCTCTCCGAGCGGGGGCTGTTCGCCTCGCGCTCGGCCGCCGCGGCCTCGGTCCTGGCCGGCGACGTGCTGCTGCTGCCCGAGCGCCGGCGGGCCGAGAAGCCCGGCCAGCTCGTGCCCGATGACGTTGAGCTCGAGGTGGTCCAGGCTCCGCCATACGTCTCGCGGGGTGGCGTGAAGCTGCGCAATGCTCTCGATGCGTTCGCTCTGTCTGTGGCGGGACGGCGCGCGCTTGACGTGGGGGCCTCGACGGGCGGGTTCACCGACTGTCTTCTGCAGGCCGGGGTGTCGCACGTGGTCGCGGTGGACGTGGCCTACGGCGAGCTCGACTGGCGGCTGCGAAGCGATCCGCGGGTGACCGTGATCGAGCGGTGCAACGCGCGGGGGCTGTCGCCGGCTGTGTTGCCGTTTGCGCCCGATCTGATCGTGATCGACGTGTCGTTCATCTCGCTGGCCAAGGTGCTGCCGGCCGTGTTGGGTGTGGCTGCGTCGCGGTTCGACTGCCTGGCGCTGGTCAAGCCGCAGTTCGAGGTCGGGCGGGGCGAGGTGGGGAAGGGCGGGGTGGTTCGGGACGCCTCTGCCCGGCGGGGCGCGCTGGTGTCGGTGGGGGCGGCCGCGCACGAACTCGGTGCCTCAGTGCTGGGTTACGCGAGCTCCGGGCTGCCCGGGCCGAAGGGCAACCTCGAGTCCTTCGTCTGGCTGGCCGAGGCGGGCCGGGGCAGGATCTCCGGGATCTCCGGGATCTCCGGGGTGTCCGATCTCGAGCGCGCCGCGCGGGAGGTCGAGCCGTGAACCCGGTGCGGACCGCCACGGTTTTGACCCACCGGCGGCCATCGGAGACGCGCCCGGCGATCAAGGCGCTGATCGAGATCGCCCGGCGAGCCGGGGCGGTCCTGTACGTGGACCCCGAGGAGACGCGCAAGCACCGGCTTGAGCACGGCCCTGCGTTGGAGGTCGACGTCGAGGGGCGGATCGACGCGGACATCTGCTTCGCGTTCGGCGGGGACGGGACGATCCTCACCGCCCTGCGCCGCTACGCCGGCACCGGGGTTCCGGTGTTCGCGGTCAACTTCGGCGAGATCGGGTTCCTGGCCACTGTCGATCGGGAGACCGCCCAGACCGGCATCGAGGAGGCCTTCGCCGGCAACTTCGAGGTGCTCTCGCTGCCGGGGATCGCTCTGTCCGGGCAGCACGGCGAGTGGCTGGCCATCAACGACGTGTCGATGCACCGCCAGCCGGGCAACCGGGTGGCCGACCTGGCCTACGCGGTCGGCGACGACGAGATCGGCCGCGTGCGCTGCGACGGGCTGGCCGTGGCCACCCCAGCCGGCTCGACGGGCTACAACCTGGCCAACGGCGGTCCGGTGATGGCCTGGGGCGTGGCCGGCTTCGTGGTCTCGTTCATCGCCCCGCATTCGCTGACCGCCCGGGCACTGGTGGTCGCCCCGACCGACGTGCTCACCGTGCACAACCGCTCGCGCGAGGAATCGGTCGACGTCACCGTCGACGGCCGTCCGGTCTGCACGCTCGCGCCGGCCGAGCAGATCGAGGCGCACTTCGTCGACGACCAGGGCCACCTGGCCCAGGTCGCCGGCGCGAACTTCTACCACCGCCTGCGCGAGAAGTTCGGCCGGCTCTCGTCGATGCGCTGACGGGGGCTGCCGGGCCCACGCTCGGCGAACTCACCGGCGGTCGGTTGGGAAGAAACCCGGACTATTTCCGAGTTTCTTCCCAAGCCGGGTCGGTCAGGGGACCATGAAGGACAGGATGCCCGACTGAAGCAGCACGAGCACGGCCATGATCAGCACGAGGAACACGCTCCAGCCGATCACGCGTCTGAAGATGTCGCCCTCCTGGCCTCCGAGCCCCACCGCGGCGGCGCCGATGGCCAGGTTCTGGGGCGACACCATCTTGGCCAGCACCCCGCCCGAGCTGTTGGCGCCGGCCAGGAGCGTGGGCGACAGGTTCGCCTTGTGCGCGGCGGCCACCTGGAGCGCGCCGAACAGCGAGTTGGTCGACGTGTCCGACCCGGTGACCGCGGTGCCGAACCAGCCGATCAGCGGCGAGAGGAACGCGAAGAATCCACCCGCGCCGGCGGCCCAGGTTCCGAGCGTGATCGTCTCGGCCGACATGTTCATCACGTAGGCGAGCGCGAGCACGGCGCAGACCGTGAGGATCGCCCACTTGAGCTGGTTGAGCGTCCGGCCGTAGATCCGCGCCGCGTAGTTCGGGCGGACCCGGAGCACGATCGCGGTGAGGATGCCCGAGACGAACAGCCACGTGCCCGCGGCGGTCAGCCAGGTCAGTTTGAACGTCTCGCTCTTGGGCGCCTCGCCCTTGCCGGTCAGCACGTGCAGCCCGGGCCAAGAGAAGGCGCTGGTGGCCTTGTCGAGTTGCGTCTGGATGCCGTGGATGCTCGTGACGCCGAGCGCGACGATGATGATCACGTAGGGCGCGAAGGCCAGGATCATGTCGCGCCGCGGCACCGGGTGGTCCTCGTCGGCCAGTCGGCGCCGCTCGAGCGTCGCGTCGGCCACCGCTCCGCCGGCGATCGCGGGTCGGCCGGACTGCACGCCCGGGCCGACAATCGGCGCGCCCGGCGACCAGACCTGGAGCAGGGCCACCGCCGCGGCGGCCGAGCCCAGCGAGGCGATGATGTCGGTGAGGCCGATCGAGATGTAGTTGGACACGGCGAACTGCAGCAGCGCGAACGTCACTCCGACGGTCAGCGCCGCGGGCCACGTATCGCGCAGGCCGCGGCGGCCGTCGACCATGAACGCCAGCACGAACGGCACGATCAGGGCCAGGAACGGCGTCTGGCGGCCGACCATCTGGCCGAGGTCATGTGTGGGAAGCCCCGAGACCTGTCCGAGCGTGACGATCGGGATCGCGATCGCCCCGAAGGCGACCGGCGCGGTGTTGGCGACCAGGGCCACGGAGACCGCGCGGAGCGGCTTGAGCCCGATGCCCAGCAGCATCACGCTGCAGATCGCGACCGGCGTGCCGAACCCGGCCAGCGCCTCGAGCAGCGCTCCGAAGCAGAACGCGATCACGATGGCCTGGACGCGGGTGTCGTCGGATATGTCGCGGAACGCCCGGCGCAAGACCGCGAAGTGACCGGTCGCCTCGGTCATGTTGAAGATCCACAGCGCGTTGACGACGATCCACATGATCGGCCACAGCCCGAACGCGGCCCCCTCCAGGGCGGCGTCGCCGGCCTGCCCGATCGGCATCGAGTAGACGATCAGGGCGACGAGGATCGAGACCCCCAGCGCGATCAGCGAGGCCCATTGGGCCTTCATCCTGAAGCCGCCGAGAAGGACGAACAGCACGACCAGCGGGAGGACGGCGAAGATCGCCGTCAGCCCCAACGAGTGAGACAGCGGATCGAGGACCTGCTTGTACACCTGGATGACCTCCCTCGCGCGTCCGACGCGCGCGGGATGGGGAGAACCTGATCTCCCGCGGTCGCCGGAGCTCTTTTGTTCGGCCCCTACTTACCCAGGGCGGCGATCAGTTATGCAAACGGTTGCAAGCCGAGGGCCAGAACCTCGGCGGTGTGGAGCGCCCGGCGACCCGATCCGGCCTCGATCTGGGTCCGGCAGGAGAAGCCGTCCGCGACGAGCACCGTGTCCGGGTCGGCTTGGCGCACGGCGGGCAGCAGGACCCGCTCGCCGACCGCCATCGAGACCTCGTAGCGCTCGCCCTCCTCGTAGCCGAACGACCCGGCCATGCCGCAGCAGCCCGCGTTGGTGAGCTGCGCATCGAGCCCGGCGCGGTTCAGCAGGTCGCGCTGGCCACCGGGCCCGATCATCGCGTTGCGGTGACAGTGGGGGTGGACGAGCGCCTTGCGGTTCAGGGTCGGCGGGGTCCAGTCCGGCGCGTGGCGCTCGAGGAACTCGTCGAGCGTCAGCGTCTGGGCGACCAGCCGGCGGGCGTGCTCGTCGTGTGGCATCAGCTTGCGCAGCTCATCGCGGAACACCGAGGCGCAGCTTGGCTCGAGCGCCACCATCGGCACGCCCTCCTGGATCGGATCCGACAGCGTCTCGAGCGTGTCGCCGAGGGTGCGCTTGGCCAGCTTGAGCATCCCGAAGTCGTACAGCGGGCGGCCGCAGCACACACGCCGCGCCGGTAGCTCGACCGAGAACCCAGCCGCCTCGAGCACCGCGACCGCGGCGCGGCCGATGTTGGGCTCGAACAGGTCCGTGAACGTGTCGGGCCACAGGACGACGCGCTTGGTCGCGGCTTCGGCAGACTCCCTCGCGGCGAACCATTCGCGGAAGGTCTGGTGAGCGAAGCGGGGCACGTCCCGCTCGGGCGCGATACCGATCAGCCGCTTGCCCTGCGCGCCGATTCCGGGCGCGTGGGTAAGCGCGTTGACCAGCCGGGGAGCGCGCGCGGCCACCGGTCCCCACCAGGGGAGCAGCCCGAGCACGTAGTGGTTCAGCGGCCGCCGGCGCCGCGCGTAGTAGTGGGCCAGGAACTCGGCCTTGTAGGTCGGGATGTCGACCTGGACCGGGCACTCGCCGGTGCAGCCCTTGCAGGCCAGGCACAGGTCGAGCGATTCCTTGACCGCCTCGTCGCGCCAGCCGTCGGAGACCGGGTCGCCCTTGAGCATCTCGAACAGCAGCCGCGAGCGCCCTCTGGTCGAGTGGCGCTCCTCGCGAGTGACCTGGAAGCTCGGGCACATCGTCAGGCTGCCGAGGTTCCGGCACTTGGCCATCCCGAAGCACCGCTCGATCGCGGTGGCGAACGACCCTTCGTCGTCCGGGAAGGCGAAGTGGGTCTTCAGCTGAGGCGGGCGGTAGTCGGGGCCGAGCCGGAGCCCTTCATCGAGCTTGACGTCGCCGATCAGCCGGTTGGGGTTCATCTTGACGTCGGGATCCCAGATCCGCTTGAAGCGGTTGAACGCGGCCATCAACTCGGGGCCGAACATCTTGGGCAGAAGCTCGGCGCGGCCATGGCCTTCGCCGTACTCGCCGGCCAGCGAACCGCCGTAGGACACGACCAGGTCCGCGCACTTCTCCATGAACGAGCGGAACGTCTTGACCCCTTGCGCGGACTTGAGGTCGAAGTCCATCCGGGTGTGCACGCACCCCTGGCCGAAGTGGCCGTAGTAGACGCACCGGTAGCCGTGGTCGTCGAGGATCTGCTGGAAGTCGCGCAGGTAGGCGCCGAGCTTGTCGGGGTGCACCGCGGCGTCCTCCCAGTTGCCCTCGGCGTCCATGTAGCCGGGGGCGCGGCTATCGCCGACCGCCGACTCGCGCACCTTCCAGGCGCTGACCTGCTCGGCCTTGTCGATGATCACCCTGGCCTCGAGCTGTGGCCCTTGAGCCACGGCTTTCAGGGCTTGCTCGGCCATGGCGGTGGCCTCGTCGGGGTCGTCGGCGCCGAACTCGGCGTACAGCCAGGCCCGGCCTTCGGGCAGCACCGACCGCTCGGCGGCCAGGCGGTGCTTGGCGATCATGTTCTTGATCAGCTGGTCGTCATAGCCCTCGAGCCCGATCGGGTTGGTCTGCAGCAGCGCCGGAACGTGGTCGGCGGCGTGGAACACGTCGGGGTAGCTCAGCACCAGCGTCCGGCGATGCTGCGGGCTCGGCACGAGACGCACCGTGGCCTCGAGCACATTCACGCACGTGCCCTCCGAGCCGACCAGCGCGCGGGCGACGTGGAAGCCGGCTTCGGGGAGGAGCTGGTCGAGGTTGTAGCCGGAGACGCGGCGCGGGATGTCGGGGTACTCCGCGCGGACACGGTCGGCGACCTCGTCGCGGAGCTGCTTTAGCTGCTCGTAGATCTGGCCCTGGCGGCCGCCGGCCGCGATGATGCGTTGCAGCTCCTCATCGGAGGTCGCGCCGACTCGCATGCGCGTGCCGTCGTACAGGAGCACGTCGAGCTCGATCACGTTGTCGCTGGTCTTGCCGGCCATGATCGAGTGGGTGCCGCACGAGTTGTTGCCGAGCATGCCGCCGAACGTGCAGTACTCGTGGGTGGCCGGGTCGGGCCCGTAGGTCAGGTGGTGCAGCTCGGCCGCGTCCCGGAGCTGGTCGCAGATCACGCCGGGCTGCACGCGGGCCCGTTGGCCCTCGTGGTCGAGCTCGAGAATCTGGTTGTAGTACTTGGAGTAGTCGAACACCACCGCGACGTTGGTCGTCTGGCCGCTCGGGGCGGTGCCGCACCCGCGGGGCAGTACCGGCGCGCTGTGCTCGCGGCAGATGTTGATCGCGGCGATCACATCGTCCGGACCCCTCGGGATCACCACGCCGATCGGCACGGCTCGGTAGATCGAGAAGTCGTTGGCATACATCGCGCGGGTGCCCGCGTCGAACCGGACCTCTCCGGAAACCGCTTGGGTCAGCGCGCGCTTGAGGCTCGAGACGTCGACGTCGGCTGGGCCCGTCGTGACCTGACGCCGCTCGGGCTTCGACGCGGTGGTGGCCATCGCTCTCCTCCTCCTCCTCGGTGGTGCGGGGCCGTTACCGTACCTCAGCCGCCGCCCAGGTCGAGTTGTATCTCGGGATCGAGTTGCTGAGCGGACAGGAGCGCTGCCCCGAAAGCCGCGATCAGCAGGTCGCGCATCTGCTCGCGCGGGACGTCTTTCGTCTGCGTCCAATCGAGGATCGCCGCATCCATGAAGCCGAGCCAGCCGGTGATCGCAATCCGTAGCGCCGGCCGGGGCTTGTGACTGCCGGTCAACTGCGTCAGTGCCATCTCCATCGTGCGCTGCCGGAAGTTCTCGACGAGCTCTCGCGCCTCGGGGAGCGCGGCGGCGCTCTGCACGAGCTTCGACCAGGTGAGCGCGTTGGCCTCGATCCAGGCCAGGTACGCGTCGAGGCTCCGGGAGAGCAGCTCGAACGGAGTGCCGTCCCCGGTCGGCTCGATCACCGCCTGTAGCTCGGCCGCCTTCTCCGCCACCGCCGCCTTGAACAGCTCGATCTTGGACGGGAAGTAGTGGTAGAGCAGCGGCTTGGACACGCCGGCCGCCTTCGCGATGTCGCGCATCGAGATCTCCTCGTAGGAGTGCTCGGCGAACAGCGCCGCG